>JAENYW010000313.1 GCA_016841555.1 Tepidibacillus decaturensis | reverse complement strand
TTTATTTCCTATTATGAAGCCTTATGTAAATAAAAAAAAATAAAGGTATGGATTTCGTGAAATTAGGCAGGAGGAAAAGGGCAATAAACAAAACATCCTAGGGCAGCATCTTCGTATGCTTTTATCTATTACCTATGGAACAAATTCCTTTTATTCTCTATTTACTTTCTTTGTGGCATCGGGAACATTATTCAGTATTAGCTATTTATTTTTATGGAGGTCTGGTAAAGCTTTTTATATTGATTTTATCCTTGCAACAGCTGTAGGATTGATACCTTACCTCATTTTACAGATTAAGCTGCATAATATCCGGATCAATAGCAGCTATGAAGCAGAAGCATTAATTACAGAGCTATTAAATCAATATAAGATTAATTACCTTAATATGATAGAAGCAATCGATCAAACAGTTCAAAGATTAGGAAGACAACCATATTCAAAAAAAGCCTTGATAAGACTAAGCTTAGCAATGAAGCAATATAGAAATAAAGAAGAGCTAGAAGAAATCATACTAGAATTTCACTATACAATGAATACAAGCTGGTCAATACTGTTAGCTAACAATGTTTACTTGAGCATTGAGTATGGAGATGATGTTCGGGAAGCATTAGATGATATTTTAAATGATCTTATTGATTTAAAAAATATTAATGCAAAAAACCAACAATACAATCATGAAGCATTATTTATGATTAAATATGTTGCTCCAGGCACTTATCTGTTAAGTATTTATACCATGTTTGCTTTTTTTGGATTTACATTTGACAAATTTATGGATTATCAATTCCGAAATCCCATTGGCTTTAAGTTCTTTTTACTAACAATTACCTTTATCACGATAAATTATATTATCTATTTTTTCATTAAACGACAAAAGAATGATTTTTAATAGATTAATAGAGAGGAGGAGAGCATATTCATTTTCAATTCGTATATTTACTGGTACTGGTTAGTCTAGGGTTACTTGCTTCAATGGGCTTTTGGAGTATAAGGAAAACGGACGTATTATACAACGTTCGTATCAAGCGTAGTAAATATGATAAGCTGGTCGACTATATCAGAAAAAATGTAGACCTAAAGGAGATTAATCATTTATTTTATCAGTCAGGACTAAACATGTCAGCCACTCAATATCAAATCATAAGATATGTGATTTTTATTGTTTGGATTACGTTGCTGCATCTTGTATATTTTTTAAAGGGTGGTCGTTATCCTGTTTTACCATTAGTTATTATTAGTATCATTTTTATCTTATTTTCTCCAAGCAAAGCTATGTTTGGAAGGAAAACGTTGTTTAACTATTTGGTAGGGCTACTTATTCGAAAACATAAAAGTAGACAAAATATTGAAATCTATCGAGCGATAACCCAATTAAAAAATATTGCGGTGGCAAAAAAGAACGATCCACTTGGCTCTGATTTTATTCTTCAGCAGCTTCATAAATTTACTAGAACAACAAGGTCAGTTTTTAATCAACTGCTTGCATTGTGGAGCTTAGGGAAAAAAGAAGAGGCTTGTGATTACTTTGAAAAAGCGATACAGACAAAAGAGGCTCAAGAGCTTGCCAATTTATTTCGTAAATTGGATGATTTAAATCCAAATGAGTTACATCATCAAATAATCTTATTACAGGAGATGATAAAAAGAGATCGTGAAACGAAAAAAATCATGGAGAATGAAAATAAGAGTAACTTTGTCTATCTCTTTGTTATCTCAACAAGCATGATTATTTTAATTAATTTTGTCGTTATTGTTTATTATCTTGAAACGATTAAGCAATTACAGTTCATCAATTAAATCAATTAAAAATGGAGGAATGAAAAATGAAACAATTAATTATTACAGCGGTACTTGTTGTATTAGGAGTATATCTTGCCAACACGTTTATTTTGGCAGATGACAACAGTATGAAAAGTGAAGGGGGAAGAATTGGGAAATTGATGGTGGATGAATTAATAAAAGTTGGAAAGTAGAAAGAGAAGAAAGAAGGCTACACTCTTTCTTTCTATGAAAGGATAAAAGTGTATGAAGGAATATATTGTAGGAGCAGCTACATTTTTAATTCTCATGTTTTTCCCGTTACAGTGGGTAGTAAATCAGGTCAATCATTACAAAATTCAAAGTGTGAATAATATTGTACATAGTGCTGCACAAAGAGCAAGAATAGATGGATATTTTAAGGAAGATAACATCAATCAAATGAGAGCAAAGCTAGCGGATGCACTTTCTATCAACGAAGCAGAAGTAAGTGTTATTGTGACAACAACACCTAAATACAGATTTGATCAATTTCACACGAATGAAATGATTCAATATGAAATAGGAATCCCTATTGATAAGATTCTAGCCATGCACCAATTTTTTGGAATTGACGATTTGGATAATCAGTTTGAATATATCATTAATGGTAAAATTGCAAGTGAGCTGTTAGCACCATGAAGTCGTTTATTATCGGATTAGCTATGTTTATCGTATCAATAGGGTTCACTGTCTTTCAACAAGACTATAATCTTCATCAACAGCATTTATATAGATTAAAATTTACTGCACAGGAGGCAGCTGCTGCTGCTAGTCAGTATTATGTGAAAGAGGAATATGGAAAAGGAAAATTTGTTTTTAATCAAGGTGAAGCAATACAAGCTGCTGAATACATCATGGCAAAACAGCTAAAGCTTGATGATTTTTTACTTCCACAGGAAAACAGCTATTGGCAGGAGCCTGTGCAATATACTATTGAATTTTTTGATGATGCTAATGCCGCCTTTCCATTTTTATATGAACATGATCAAGATTTATTCACATTAACGATAACCAATCCTTCTGTTATTATTACTATAAATGCAGGAAACCCAAGGTATCGAATGCTAGATAATCCCCCGAACTGTATTCGTGTAGCAGCTCATGAATGGAAGGATAGATAGATGATAATGTGACAAGGGGACGTTTCGTTTGTCATACTCCATATAATATGACAAACGAAACGTCCCTTTGTCATGCCCTTGTCATGTTCCTTCTTGTCACTTTGATTGTTTTAAGCCCAAGGGGTTGGAATCAAAAAGGTGTATGGTGCAGTAAAGACAGCCATTGTAATCGCATATTTTATAGCAAGCTTATCTTCGATGCTATAGCT
>JAENYW010000312.1 GCA_016841555.1 Tepidibacillus decaturensis | reverse complement strand
TCAATCATACAACCCCCTCTAGGAAGTAAGATCAATTCTCGATGCGTAGTTGTATGCTTCCCTTTATCATCCCCTTCTCTTATCTCTTGTACCCTTTGAAGCACTTTTCCTGTTAAATGATTAATAAGTGTAGATTTCCCAACTCCAGAAGAACCAAGTAAAGCTATGGTTTTCCCTGTTTGTAAATAAGGATAGATAGTGTCTATTCCTACCCCTTCTGCTGCACTAATGACGTGAATGGGAACACCAAAAGCGATAGATTCAACCTGAATTACTTTTTCATCTATATTTTCACATAAATCTGCTTTACTTAAAATGATGACTGGATTTGCGCCACTTTCCCAAGCCATTGTCAAGTATCTTTCAATTCTGCGAAGATTAAAATCATGATTTAATGCATTGACTAAAAAAACGGTATCAATGTTCGATGCTACAATTTGTTCTTCAGTTGTATTTCCAGCAATTTTTCTTGAAAATTTACTTTTTCTAGGTAGTAAGCCATGAATGGTTGCCCTTCCTTCATTTAATCTTTCTTGTAGTACAACCCAATCTCCTACAGCAGGATAATCCTCACGACTAGATGCCTGATAATTCATTTTTCCTGATACTTCAGCTAGTAACTCTCCAAAAGCGGTATAGACTCGATAGCTATGTTTATGTTCTAAGGCTATGCGCCCGACTATATAATCCTTTTCTTGGTAAGCTTCAAAGTGCTTATTAAAAAAATCATTCCAGCCTAATTGTTCTAATTTCATTTTTAAGTTGCCTCCTAAAATTTCCATGAAAAAAGCCATGGGTAACCAACACCTATAAGGAGTTAGAGATTCCATGACTTTCAGTGAATATAAATTAAAAAAGCCACAGCGTCTTGTAACGACCTGTGACTAACCATTAACTATGTATCATTTAAAAACTTTGTATCACTCTACAATAGTCTAATTACAAGTTAAAGTATTTCCATCAGCAGGTCGTTATATTGGTTTCTTGGATTTAATTGATAGGCGTTAAATGCAATTCTTATCATAATGAACGACCTCCTTTTAGTGATATACTGTTGCTTCTAGAATGTACCATTAATTAATTGTATTTGTCAATAGTTGGGCTATGTGAAGCAATATTTTTTATTGCAAGATAAATCCCTTGTCCAAGGACTGCTCCAATAGCATTTAAAATAATATCATCTACATCAAAGGCTCCTACACGAAAAAACAACTGCAAAACTTCTAAAATAAAAATACCAGCTATAAAAACAACCAATAGCTTTGTGGGTTTTTCAAATTGCTTATTCATGATCGGAAGTAAAATGCCAAAAGGAATAAATACAGCTATATTCCCTAATAAATTAATGAACAATGTATACAAAGAGTAGTTATTGAAATGAAATATATATTGATATAAGGTGTTAAACGGAATTAGATTATAGGAATAGTGCGCTCCAGTTATTCGATTAAACCCAAAAAACATCACATAGATTAAACCGGTAAAATATAGAACGAATATGATTAAGCTTATCATTTTCATAGTTGATTTCTTTCCCAATTATAGGCACCATCTTTCGGTAAGTCAATCACATCAGCTATTCTTAAGATTTTTAAAATTAATAATGGTACATATTAATTTCCGCCCATTGAATCAACTTATTTTTAGTAAAATATTTATGTCCATTGATGGGAATGTAAGGGATAGGGTGTTCAATTTTAGCATTATCCTCATTTAATATTTCGAAAAATGTATTTAACTCGATCCCTAAAAATGCTGCTGCTGCTTTACTATCCATTAATAGAGACTCCTTTGGAATTTCCACCTCTGATAACTTTTCACTATTATCTTTAATAGCATCAGCAATAAGAAAGCCACTAATTAGAATAGATATAGCTAGAAATAGTATAGCGAATTCTTGAAATTTCCCTGTCATTTTCTATTACTCCTAATCTACAATAAAGATTATTTAACAAAACTATATTCATTATATATCCATACAATGGAATTTTCTATACTAATATAAATCTTGGAGATTCCCTTCCTTTTTCTAAAAACTAAATGATCATTAAATAACATGATAATTAGCGTATCTATCCTAGCGTTTTTAACTGTGATATTTACTTTTTTTTAAAGAACAAGTGTATTATTTCAAAAGCTTCTCTAAAGCATGATCCATAGAGTAAATAGAGCTTTGTTTCAATGTTTTAACAAAAAGTATTTTCAACTTTTCTGCCGAAACCAACAATTTTTCAACCGTTATTTCTTCTGGATATGTTGAAAGGTATGCTTCTATAAAGGAAGTATTTAATGTTTCATAGGCTTTAAACTGGTGAAGCTTCTTATTCTCGTTCATTGCCTGTACGATTAAGGTGTAATCCCTCATATCCTCAAGCATTTTTAGTGCATAGATTAAGTTATTTCGCTTCAATTCTTTTTCCAATGCCAAAGCACTATAAACAAACTCAAAGGGTACATCAATATTTACGTTATATTTTACAGGTTTGTTTATAAAGTTTTCATTTTCTTTATCCATTTTCTCAGTTACTAGAGCCGTTTTATCGACAATTACTTTCCATAAAGGTGATTGTACTGATAGTAATTCTCTTGGAACAATAGAAACATTAAACTCCAGTTTATTTTGCAATATAGCAATAACAAGAAATATATCTTCTCTTAATTGTTTCTCTTTGATGTAGATTGGATTAAAGTCACTTAGAGTTTGATTAACAAGTTTTTTTGTTATTTCTACATCTTCTATTCTAGAAGTAGCGACCATTAAGTCAATATCAGAAAGCTCATCTTTATATCCAATTACACCAGATCCTAACTGAATAATTCCCTCAACCAAATGAGAAGCTTTTAATTTTTCAATAGTATGAACAAAATAAGCATCCCTTTCTTTCGAACTATACATATTTCACCTCTCCTGTTTTGTTTCACAATCATAACATAAATATCCATAAATTCGAATTATCTATACTAATACATATCCATTGTTGCTCCCATCCTTGCTTGTCTCTCTAATATCTTTAATAATAAGTAACCTACAAGAATATATATCGTGCCAATAAACACTTCTTGAACCAGTAGATGAAATACCATATTCGATTGTTCCCCAGCAATAATAAGCCTTCCTGCTTCAACACTTCTAGTAATAGGAAGACTATAAGAGATATATTGGATAA
>JAENYW010000311.1 GCA_016841555.1 Tepidibacillus decaturensis | reverse complement strand
AGCGAGAGGTGTGGTCTGACCCCCAAAAAGTATACAAGAAAGGGACGCTAATATATACTTAATTTAAGGGGGTTGTACCAATGAAAAAGAAATACTCTGATGAATTTAAACTGTTCGTAATTAAAGATTATTACAATAGCGCCCTTGGTGTAAGAGCTATTGCTCTAAAATATAACCTTCCATCCAAGAACTATATCAACAATTGGGAGGAGCAGTTAAAGAAAAAAGGGTTACTTCCTTCTGATGCAACGAAACCAAATAAAAGCTCAGGTGGATCAAGAGACGCAATTTTACGAGAAGATACTAGGTCCCCTCGTGAAAAACACTATGAAGAAGAAATTGAGATCTTAAAAGCAAAGGTTGCATACTTTGAGAGTTTGGATCGCATGCAGCCATTTCTAAAAAAAAACTCAAAATAAGAGAAATAAAATATAAAGTAATTATGTCATTAGAGTTATATTATCCTATCTGGTTATTGTGTGAAATAGCAAATATAAGCAGATCATCCTACTATAAATATAAAAACAAGCCGCTAAATAGAAATACTAATATTCAAGATCTAATCATTGATATTTACAATAAATCAAGCAAGAGAGCAGGATATCGATCAATAAAACTAATATTAAGAAATCAATACTCCTTACGTGTAAATCATAAAAAAATACAAAGAATTATGAAAGAAAATAATATACAATCAATAGTAAGAAAGAAATATAAAAAACCAAAAGAACAAGCCATTATCAAAGAGAATCTATTAAATAGAGACTTTAAAGCATCTAAACCTGGTGAAAAACTTGT
Organism: Tepidibacillus decaturensis; assembly: GCA_016841555.1. Lineage (GTDB taxonomy): Bacteria > Bacillota > Bacilli > Tepidibacillales > Tepidibacillaceae > JAENYW01. Next base: position 2,405 of record JAENYW010000311.1, on the reverse strand, counting down.
TACGGATATTACTTACATACCCACACAAAGGACAATGACATATTTATGTACCGTAATAGATTTATTCAACAATGAACCCGTTGCATGGAATACAAGTAATACTCAGGATCAAAACTTAACTATAGATACAATTAAAATATTATCTGAAAAAATGAATCTAGAAGGTAGTATCATCCATAGTGACCAAGGTGTCCAGTATACAAGCAAAGCATACGTGGAGCTGTTGAAAAAATTACAAGTAACCCAGAGCATGTCAAGGAAAGGCAACTGCTGGGACAATGCTAAAGCTGAAAGCTTTTTCAGCCATTTCAAATGCGAAACCATCCATGTTATGGGTAGAAAGATTAAGGATCTAAATGACATGGAGCAAATAACAAAGGAATATATGGATTATTATATAAACTTTAGACCTCAACAAAATCTTGAGGGAATGTCCCCAAGCATTTACAAACTGAAACATGTAAATCTATAAAAAAATCATATAAATTAACCGTACCTAAACTGTGTACCGAAATGGGGTCACTTCAGTGTGTCCCCTTACCTTACAAGGAGAGAGAAATGTTAAGAATACCAGAAGTAAAACTTAATATTGATGAAGATATTAAGTTGATTCCAGAAAAAATTTCTAATAAATTAGGTATAGCAAGAGAGCAGATGGGTGCATTTTCCATTTATAAAGAATCCATAGATGCTAGAAAAGGGCGTATAAATTTCGTTTACACCGTTGATATTGAAATTGAAGATGAGGAAACCATACTGCAGAATAATCCCGCTTCTAAGATTTCAAAAGTTATTGATGATGCCTATAAGTATGTAGATCAAGGCCCTGAGATCATTGAAGGACGGCCTGTTGTTGTTGGTTTTGGGCCAAGCGGTATGTTTTCGGCGCTGATTCTTTCGGAAATGGGCTATAAGCCTTTGGTAATCGAAAGAGGAAAACGTGTGGAAGAAAGAGCAGAAGATGTAGCACTTTTTTGGAAAGAAGGAAAGTTTGTTGCGGATTCCAATGTACAATTTGGAGAAGGTGGGGCAGGAACTTTTTCTGATGGGAAATTAACGACACGAATAAAAGATTTGGTAAGATGCCGTAAAGTTCTGGAGGCATTTATTACTGCAGGTGCACCTCAAGAGATTCTCTATAAGCAAAAGCCTCATTTAGGAACAGATATTCTTCAAAAAATTGTAGAAAACATCCGAAAGCAAATTATAGAATTAGGCGGAGAGATTCGATTTAATAGTAAAATGACAGATATAAAAATACACGATGGAAAGATTACAGCAATAGAGATTAATGAAAATGAAGAAATAACTACAAATTGTATCATTTTAGGTGTCGGTCATAGTGCCAGAGATACCTTCGAAATGCTTTATAATAAAGGCGTTAAGATGGAACAAAAGGCTTTTTCTATTGGCGTCAGAATTGAACATCATCAGGAAGTCATTGATAAAACTCAATACGGAAAATATGCAGGACATCCAAAACTAGGGGCTGCAGACTACAAATTGGTTCATCATTGTAAAAATGGTAGAGGGGCTTATACATTTTGCATGTGTCCAGGAGGTGTTGTAGTAGCCAGCGCTTCAGAAAAAGAAGGGGTTGTAACCAATGGCATGAGTTATTTTAAACGGGATGGGAGCAATGCCAACAGTGCTTTGTTAGTTGACGTTAGACCTGATGATTTTAGGTCAGAACATCACTTGGCAGGTATAGATTATCAAAGAATGTGGGAAAAAAAGGCCTGGGAATTAGGAGGGGCGTGTTTTAATGCGCCTACTCAAAAAGTAGGTGATTTTTTAAAAGGGATTCCTTCCAAAGAATCGGGTGAAGTGAAACCCACCTATAAACCGGGTACCTGCTGGACGGATTTAAGCAAATGCCTTCCCAATTATGTGGTGGAATCTTTAAAGGAAGCCATTCCTCAAATGGGGAAAAAGTTAAAAGGATTTGATATGGAAGAGGGGGTTCTAACTGCTATTGAAACCAGAAGCTCTTCTGCTGTAAGAATCCTCAGAGACAATATGCTTCATAGTAATATTGAAGGCTTACTTCCAGTAGGCGAAGGTTCAGGGTATGCAGGAGGAATTATTTCTGCTGCAGTGGATGGAATTAAGGCAGCTGAAGCAGTAGCAACGAGATTCAAACCAATCAAATAATTGACAATTTAGAATTGACAATCGACATGAAGGATGATCCTTAATTATCCATTTTAAATTGTCAATTGCAAATTAAATTTACTGCCACTTTTTTTTTATGATAAAATGAGTCTTGATGAATGTTTAATACATAATTTTTAAATTGGGAGGAATATAAAGTGATGGCGGCTCAAACACCCATATATGATTTTTTAATGAATTATCAAAAAACGAATAAGATATCTTTTCACATGCCCGGACATAAAGAATCA
>JAENYW010000310.1 GCA_016841555.1 Tepidibacillus decaturensis | reverse complement strand
CATTGAATAAACTCGATGTTGTGTCACAACATATTGTTCAACATAAGAAGAATAATGAACAACATGGTAGGATTATACAGGATATTAAACATTTAGAAGAGAGAATTGTTCTATCGGAGAAGGGGCTCGAGGCAATTAATAAAAGATTACATTGGCTGGAGAAGGTAGAACAATACAAGCCCTATTACTCAAGAATAAATGAAATAAACAGGCTGCTAAAGGATTATCCGAGTCCCTTTTCTTTTCCTACGAACGGATTGAATAGAATAGATAATCTTATTAATAAAATTAATGATTTAGTAGCAGAGAAAGAGCAATTAGATGATAATAAAGTTACTTTAGAGCAGGAGCTTAAGCAAATAGTAAATGATACGTTCTATGAAGAGCATGAGGTAGCAATCATGCAAGCAAAGGAGTACTATCCTTTTTATCAGGAGCAGGTGAAAACGGAGCAGTTTCTTTTCTTGGAGGCTACTCATGTAGAGGAAAAAATTGATCGCCAGTTAGAGGAGCTAGGCGCCTCATTCTCGGAAGAAATCATTCTACAGATGGAAGTCACACTAGTTGACAAACAGTATATTCAAGAGCTAACTAATCAATTGCAGGATAAGAAAAAAATGCTAGATGAAGTCAATAAAGATTTAATGATGAAAAAACGTCAAGTCGTTCAGATAGAAAATAAATTATCTTTATTTCAAAAGGAGCAATATGGTAATCATAATACTACACAGGTGGAAGAGAAGTCTTCAAACCTTCTTGATGTATGGAAGAAGCTGAAGGAGGATAAATGGCAGCTACAGCAGTTGCTCGAACAGAAAAAGGGTTTTACATCACAGGCTGATTTATTTAATAAAAATAACACTCTTTCTATATTGGTATATGTTGTTATTAGTTTGTTATTTATAAGTAGCTTTCCTTTGTTTTATTTGAGACATTGGATGTATGGAGGACTAACTATATTGTTTTCTCTTATGATGTTTTTCGTGTTATTTATCGCACAAGGGCAAACGAAGAAACGATTACTTTACAATGTAACGAAACAAATGAAAAGGATGGATAGGGAGATAGAGGATAAAGAGAAGGGAATAGCTGATAGGATAAAGCAAATAGAAGAATGGAACCTTTTTTTTGGCATAGATACATTGAATGAAGAAGCGATCAAGCATATCGAAGAGATAAGAGATCAAGCTATTCGAGAGAAACACCAGCTTGGTGAAAGAGAAAGAAGGATAGATGAATATCATAGAGAGATAGAATGGATAAGAGCTGATATGATTCAATTAGAACAAAATCAAGTGGCTCCATTAACAGAGGAGGTTCTTCATAAACAACGAGAATGGGAGGATTGGCTACAGATGCATCATCTTCATCCAAAGCTATCCCCAATTATTCTTTTTGATACCTTAGCCAAGATTCAAGAGACGAAAGAATGGATGTATAAGCGTAAAAGTATTCTAACTAAAATAAAAGAGGTAAAAAAGGAATTAATTCAGTTTGAGGAAAAGGTTGAGCTATTGATAGAAAAAAGCAAAATAAAAAGTCTTGATTCTATAGAGGAAAAGGTCTATCAGTTGACAAACGAATTAAAAAAATCAAAGCAATTGATCATAAAACAACAGCATGTAACGGAACGGATAGATGATTTTAGTGAACGAATGGATAGGATAAATAAGAGAATGATTATAGAAAGCAGTGATCTTCAAGCTCTTCTACAGCATGCAAAGGTAACCGATATTGAAGCTTTTTATGAAACGGCAAATAAATTCGAAGCATATCTAGCGTTGATGGAAGAAAAAAAGCAGATGATGACTACGATTCAAAGCAGTTGTCGTAATGAAGAAGAATTTAAGGACCTTTTGATTCATTTAAAGCAATGGGATAAGGACGGATTGATAAACGAAATTAGAAGTCTTCAACTAGAAATAAAACAATCTAATCAATCTTTAAAGCAGATGGTAGAGGAAAAAGGACGACTGCAAAATCAAATAGCTGAAATGGAAAAGGATCAAATACTATCTGCATTAAATCAAGAATATGAGCAGCTGCAAACGAGATTAATGAATCATGTAAAGGAATGGTCTTCTTTACAGCTAGCGAAGCATATTTTAGAAAAAACAATGAAGGTATATGAAATGGAGAAGCAGCCTAGTGTGATGAAAAAGGCTTCAGCATACTTTGCACGCTTAACAGGAAACCAGTATATCAAAGTAGTAACTCCTTTAGGATCGAATCAACTTGAAGTAGTAAGAAAGGATGGACAACGCTTTGCTCCAGCTTATTTAAGTAGAGGTACAGTTGAACAGCTATATATAGCTATACGCTTTGCCTTGATAGAGGAGTTTATGAAGCAGCATGTTCTTCCTGTTATTCTTGATGATATTTTTGTTAATTTTGATTTTCAACGATTTACCAATGGGGTTAATGCACTTCAAGAATTAGCTAATAACAATCAGCAGGTAATTTTCTTTACCTGTCATAAGCATATTTCGCAGCATATGAAAACAAAAGTAACACCTGTGAAGCATCTTCTCTTATAAGAAACAAAATAATATTCACTCTTTTTCCTTGGGTAAGCAAATAGCAATTCGCCAGGTTAAATGCTTGTATAAACAAAAATCTAAGGCAGCGGATGAAGTAAGAAAACCGATAAACGGCCAATCGATGGATTTTATCATTTCCAACTGATTTCACCACCTTTTAGATAAAGCTTTTTATATAGTATATGTTGCTATTCAAATGGACGGACTTTAATATTAAAAAAAATATAGTTTGTTGGAGAGGGAAATAACATGAAACTGCTTCAAGCCTATCCAAAATCGATTTGGATATTAGCTATTGCGATGACAATAAATGTAACAGGAAATTCTTTTTTATGGCCTTTACATACCATTTATATAACAGAAGTCTTACATAAGACTGTTTCTGTAGCTGGGCTTATATTAATGCTACAGCAAGGTATAGGTGTGCTTGGAAATTTAACTGGAGGATAGGTTTGTGATAAATGGGGAAGTAGGAGAACCATGATTGTAGGTACAATTTTAGCTATTGTTACAGTATTTTCTTTTGGGCTTGTACGTAGTATTTATTTCTATACCACACTTATGCGTTTATTAGGATTTAGTACTGGATTAGTTTTTCCTTCTATGTATTCAATGGCTGGTGTCCTTTGGTCTGAAGGAGGAAGAAAAGCATTTAATATTATCT
>JAENYW010000309.1 GCA_016841555.1 Tepidibacillus decaturensis | reverse complement strand
TAAAATAAAAGAGAAAAAGCATGTCGATTGGAATCCAACGTTTTATGTGAAATTACGAGAAAGTAAAAAGAATCAAATTATACCTCCTGAAAAAGAACAGTACCTTCAGGAAATTGCGAATACGGTAAAGGAGTATCGGAATTTTACAGAAAAGCAGGTGGAGTGGACTCGTAAGCTATACAAGCTTCAAGGGACAAAGGAAATATTAGAAGAAAAATATGGGGAAGCTCATACCTCCGTCAGCTTGATTCAAGAAGAAATAGAAGAGATAGAATCCTTCTTACATGTAGATACAAAGAAAAAGTTAGATAACTGGCCTAAGCTGCAAAGTTCTTATCAGCAGGATGAATACACAGTTAAGATAAGAGATAAAGAAATCGTCAATCAGTTACAAACCAATACTCTCTCAGGGATAAGGATTCCAAAGATAGCTTTGCCTAAATATAAGGACTGGGGAGATCTATTGAGGTGGTGCATGAAGGAAAATGTACCTGGAGCATTTCCATACACAGCAGGCGTATTTCCATTCAAACGTGCAGAAGAAGACCCAAAACGTCAATTTGCAGGAGAAGGTTCTCCTGATAGAACAAATAGAAGATTTCACTATTTATCCAAGGATGATAAAGCAAAGCGATTAAGTACAGCCTTTGATAGTGTAACATTATATGGGGAAGACCCTGGATATCGTCCTGATATTTATGGGAAAGTAGGAGAAAGTGGCGTTAGTATTGCAACACTGAATGATATGAAAAAGTTATATGCTGGCTTTGATCTTTGTTCTCCTAACACCAGTGTATCTATGACAATTAATGGTCCTGCACCAATCATTCTGGCCATGTTTATGAATACCGCTATTGATCAGCAGGTAGAAGTGTTTGAAAAAGAATATGATAGGGGACCAAATGAAGAAGAGCTTACTGGAATTAGAGAATATGTACTGCAAACAGTTCGTGGTACCGTTCAAGCAGATATTTTAAAGGAGGATCAAGGACAAAACACTTGTATCTTTTCAACGGAATTTGCTTTAAAGCTAATGGGAGATATACAGCAGTATTTTATCGATTATAACGTGAACAATTATTATTCAGTCAGTATTAGTGGCTACCATATTGCAGAAGCAGGAGCAAACCCTATTACACAGCTTGCTTTTACCTTAGCGAATGGTTTTACCTATGTAGAATATTACTTAAGTCGAGGAATGAATATTGATGATTTTGTACCTAATTTATCCTTCTTCTTTAGTAATGGACTTGATGCAGAGTATTCTGTATTAGGACGTGTAGCAAGACGTATTTGGTCCGTTGTCATGAAATATAAATACGGTGCCAATGAACGATCACAAAAATTAAAATATCATATTCAAACCTCGGGTCGTTCTCTCCATGCAATGGAGATTGATTTCAATGATATTAGAACAACATTACAGGCACTAATGGCGTTAAATGATAACTGTAATTCCTTGCATACCAATGCTTATGATGAAGCAATTACCACTCCAACAGAGAACTCTGTTCGTAGGGCAATGGCGATCCAATTAATTATTACGAAGGAGTTAGGCTTGGCGAAAAATGAAAACAGCTTACAAGGCTCTTTTATCATTGAAGAATTGACAGATTTAGTAGAAGAAGCAGTCATTCGTGAGTTTGAACGCATTAGTACTCGCGGTGGTGTATTAGGAGCAATGGAAACCGTTTATCAGCGAAGTAAGATTCAAGAGGAATCTATGCTATACGAAGCGAAAAAGCATTCTGGAGAATTACCTATCATTGGAGTAAATACCTATCTGAATCCAAAAACAGATGAAGGGGAAGCTGGAACTATAGAATTAGCTAGGGCAACAATAGAAGAAAAAGAATCACAGATTAAGTATTTGAGGGAATTTCAAGAAAGCAATAAAGAAGAGGCAGAAGCAGCTCTTATTAGATTAAAAGAGGTTGCTGTCAGTGGAGGAAATATATTTGCAGAATTAATGCATACGGTAAGGGTTGCGTCATTGGGTCAAATCACCCATGCATTATATGAAGTTGGAGGTCAGTATAGGCGAAACATGTAAGAAAGAGATGATTTACGAATTATTGATATTAATTAGAATAAGTATAAGTATAAGTATAAGTATAGGTGCATCTGGAGGAGGGGGGATTGGGGTTTTATCTTAATTCCCCTTTTTTTTAAAAAAAATGAATCATTCTGAGGGAGTTTTTTGAAGCGTGAAAACCATAGAAATTCCTGATAGCGCTTTCTATTTTTGACGAACATTGACTATCTTTGATATAATCATAGATACTGTGACTTCGTTCAAAATAAAGGAGGGAGAAAAATGGCTCAGCCAAAATATATCACAGATATCGACAAGATCACGCAGATTCCGGAAGAAGAGAGAAAGAAGCTTAAACAAATTACAGATAAGTTTGTCTTTCGTATCAATGAGTACTATTTGAATTTGATTAATTGGGAAGATCCCAAAGACCCTATTCGCAAATTAATCATTCCAAATGTAGGAGAATTAGAAGAATATGGTCGTTGGGATGCTTCTGATGAAGAAACAAATTATGTTGTTCCAGGTTTACAGCATAAATATAGTACGACCGCATTATTAATAGTTTCAGAGGTATGTGGAGCCTACTGTCGCTATTGCTTTAGAAAACGTTTATTTAGAAATGACATTAAGGAAGTAATGTCTGATGTTGAACCAGGTTTGCAATATATCAGTGAGCATCCAGAAATCAATAACGTATTACTTACAGGTGGAGACCCCTTAATCTTATCTACTAAAAAACTTCGCATGATTATAGAGAGATTACGTGCAATTGATCACGTGAAAATTATTCGTATCGGTTCTAAATTACCTGCTTTTAATCCAATGAGAATTTATGAAGATCAAGAATTGCTAGATTTAATTAAAGAATACTCAACTCTAGAAAAACGGATTTATATTATGGCTCATATCACACATCCAAACGAAATAACGGAGGAAGCAAAAAAAGCATTCGAGGCTCTACATGAAGCAGGAGCTATTGTGGTTAACCAAACACCTGTATTAAAAGGGGTTAACGACGATCCAAATGTATTAGCAGAATTATTAGACAAGCTTTCATGGGCAGGAGTAACTCCATATTATTTCTTTATTAATCATCCTGTAGCAGGGAATAGTGACTTTGTATTAACGTTAGAAGAAATATATAACATTGTAGAGCAAGCAAAGGCAAAAACATCTGGATTA
>JAENYW010000308.1 GCA_016841555.1 Tepidibacillus decaturensis | reverse complement strand
ATGTTAATTAATATAACATCATTTGATATAAAAATTAACATCAATTAAAATAGGATGTAAGATAAGAAAAAGCTTGCTAAAGGAGAGATGGAAATTGATAAAAATTGAATCGATTATTCGTCCTGAAAAATTAGATGAAGTCAAAAAAGCGCTTGGAATGCTAGGCGTGAATGGTATGACTGTGACAGAGGTTGAGGGAGTTGGAAAACAGCCAGCTCAGTCTAGGTTATATCGCGGACAATCATTTACTGTTGATTTGTTAGATAAAATAAAAGTTGAGGTAGTAGTTCCAGAAGAAAAGAAGGAAGCAGTTATTGAAGAAATAATAAAAGTTGCAAGAACTGGAGAAGTAGGAGACGGAAAAATATTTGTTTCTAATATTAATGAGGTTTATCGTATTCGCACTGGTGAAGAGGGAAGAGAAGCTTTGTAAATTTGAAAGTAAAATTGGAGGGATAAATAATGGATTTAGCGATATCTGTAGATACTGTATTGGTTTTCATTTCTACTGCGTTAGTGTTACTGATGCATGCAGGTTTTGTTATGGTAGAGGTCGGTTTTAATCGTGAAAAAAATGCTTTAAATATTACTATGAAAAATTTCCTTATCATCTCTTTGGGACCTATTCTTTTTTACTTAGTTGGTTTTGCAATTACTTTTGGAGAGGATGTAAGTGGATTATTTGGTACTTCAGGTTTTTTACTTAAAAATATTGATTTAGGTTTAGCGATACCTTTAACAGCTTTCTTTTCTTTCCAAGCTGTCTTTGCAGCAACAAGTGCTACGATAGTATCAGGTGCAGTTGCTGAGCGTATTAAGTTTTCCGCATTTGCTATCTTCTCTGTTGTTCTTCTATCCATTATCTATCCAGTTGTTGGTCACTGGGTTTGGGGTGGAGGCTGGTTAGCTAATTTAGGATTTGTCGATTTCGCTGGTTCTACTGTTGTACATTCATTAGGAGGATGGGCAGCGTTAGTTGGAGCATTTTTATTAGGACCTAGAATTGGAAAGTACGAAAATAATAAAGTAACAGCAATTCCTGGTCATAATAATCCTTTGGGGGCTTTAGGAGTTTTAGTTCTTTGGTTTGGATGGTTTGGATTTAATACTGGTAGTGCATTATCTGCATCTGATGTTCAAGTTGTTTCAGATATATTCACAGTTACCTTACTTGGTTCTTCAGCTGGGGTATTATCTACGATGCTAGTAACAGCATTGAAATACAAAAAGCCTGATGTAAGTATGAGTTTAAATGGAGCTTTAGTTGGATTAGTAAGTATTACAGCTGGCGCAGCAGCATTTTCGCCACTAGGTGCAATTATTGTTGGTGCAATATCTGGGGTTGTTCTAGTATATTCAGTAGAGCTTCTAGATCGTATAAAAATTGATGACCCTGTTGGAGCTATTGCTGTTCATGGTATCGGTGGAGCCCTAGGAACGATAGCAGTTGGATTATTTGCAGTAGATGGAGGACTCTTTTATGGAGGAGGAGCTAGCTTATTAATTGTCCAAATAGTTGGTGTATTAGCTGTTGCTGGTTGGACAATTGTAGCAAGCTACATTACCTTTAAGGTTATTGGCATACTGAGTGGAATTCGTGTATCAGAGGAAGAAGAAAAAGTTGGATTAGATATTTCCGAGCATGGAAGCTATGCGTATTCTAATCTCTTTCATAAAGATAACCTACATGCGATACATGACTAATCATTGTAAACTCTGTATTCTTAGCTACTCAATTTAACTATAATTTTTATACAAGATCCCCTAGTTCTTGTATAATTGACTCCCTACTTTTTAAAAAGCTGAGATGGGCCGTAATAGGTCCAACTCAGCTTTTTGATATTAAATTGGAAAAGCATAAAATCCTTTGAAAGGCATAGAATGTTAAATGATGTTTATTCTGATAACTAGACCGAAAGGGTGACTAATAGATGTGTGGTATTACAGGTTGGATTGATTGGGGAAAAGATCTGACAAATTATGAAGGTGTTATTAGTAAAATGGGAAATACATTGCAGCATCGTGGTCCAGATAGTCGAGGATCTTGGGTATCTAAGCATGCTGCATTAGCACATACACGTTTAATCGTCATTGATCCAATAGGAGGAGTACAGCCGATGATTCGCCAATATGGTCATCGTAAATATGTGATTACCTATAATGGAGAATTGTATAATACAAATGAATTAAGAAAGGAATTAGAATCCCTTGGTCATCTATTTACCTCACATTCTGATACAGAGGTATTGTTAGTTTCTTATATAGAATGGAAAGAAAAATGTGTTGACCATTTAAATGGGATATTTGCTTTTGGTGTTTGGGATGAGGAGGAACAAAACCTCTTTCTCGCTAGAGATAGATTAGGTGTTAAGCCGTTATTTTATACACTGCAAAATAATGCTTTATTATATGCTTCTGAAATAAAGGCTCTTTTAGCTCATCCTGACATAAAAGCAGAAGTAGATGAAGAAGGGTTATCTGAGATCTTCGGTTTAGGTCCTTCTAGAACACCCGGTCACGGTGTGTTTCGTGGTATTGCTGAGCTTAAACCAGGAAACTATTTAGTCTACAATCGTAATGGTACGTATATCCGTCCGTATTGGCAGTTAAAGAGCTACACTCATGAAGATGATTTTAAGACAACGGTTGAACGGGTGAGAGATTTAGTTTTAGATACTGTGGACCGACAGCTTATTTCTGATGTTCCTGTATGCACATTTCTTTCTGGAGGATTAGATTCAAGTATTATCTCTGCTGTTGCTGCGGATGTATATAAAAGAAAGAATCATATACTGAATACTTATTCCATTGATTATGAGGGAAACAAGGAGCATTTTAAAGCAAGTGAATTCCAACCAAATGCGGATGAACCTTGGGTAAAAAAAAATGTCTAGTTTTATTGGTTCTAATCACCATTACATTATTGTAGATACATCACAATTGGTTGAGGCACTTGAAACTGCTGTTCTTGTGCGAGATTTACCTGGAATGGCTGATGTCGACTCATCTCTCTTTTTATTTAGTAAAGAAATAAAAAAGAATGCAACAGTTGGATTATCTGGAGAGTGTGCAGACGAAATATTTGGAGGCTATCCTTGGTTTTATAGAGAAGAGGATTTACATTCAAATATATTTCCTTGGCTGCGATCAATCAAAGAAAGGGAAAATATCTTATCTAATGAAATGAAACAACGTCTTTCTATTCAAGAATATGTACAGCAT
>JAENYW010000307.1 GCA_016841555.1 Tepidibacillus decaturensis | reverse complement strand
TAGCTAAAGATTAGAAATATACGGATAAAGCTAATACTTAGTCCGTTAGCAACAAGTAAATGAGTTCGAAGCTTCATCGTTGTTCGCTTCCTTCGAATTTATAGCCAATACCCCAAACAGTTTTGATGTACTTAGGCTGGGATGGCAGCTTTTCTATTTTCTCACGTATCCTTCGGATATGTACGGTTACAGTAGTTGTATCTCCAAAATAATCCACATCCCATACGCTATTCAATAATTGATTGCGTGAAAATACTTGATTCGGATGATTAGCTAGAAGCCATAATAAGTCAAATTCTTTAACAGTTAAATCAATAGGTACATTGTGGACCCTCACAACTCTTGTTTCCGCATCTATTTCTAGACCGTCAAATGTTAATGTTTTAGAGAAATGTTTATTGTTTCCTTTATTCATCCTTCGTAAAATTGCCTTGATTCGTAATACCAGCTCCCTAGGACTAAAGGGTTTAATAATATAATCATCAGCACCCATGGTTAAACCCATAATTCGATCCATTTCTTCTCCACGTGCAGTTAGCATGATAATAGGGATATCATCTTTATTACGAATTTCCTCACATACTTGCCAGCCATCTTTTTTTGGCATCATTAAATCAAGCACCAGTAAATCTGGGGATTCAGTTTGCCATTTTGCAATCGCTTCAATTCCATCAGAAGCAAGAATCACTTGATAGCCTTCTCTTTCTAAGTATCTTTTTGAAACATCTGTAATATTTTCTTCATCATCTACAACCAATATTTTAGCCGTCATTATTCAATCATCCTTCTATTTATTTCATTTCGTCATTCAACATTATTTGGTTTCTATTGTAGCTTATTTGAAGGGAGTTTTATATGTTAAGAACACTTTAACTATTGCTTTTATCTAACCTCGTTGTTTTATATCATTTGATTACGGTTCATTCTTTACTATTCATCGTGCACCGAACACAACCTTTCTACATATTTTTAATTATTATAAAAAAATAACATTAATAATTTCTAACGAAATAATTAACAATTTATTAACTACTTTCACAACCAATCGCTCATTATAATTCATGAACTTCATCACTATACTCTTGAAATAGTCCTTCCAATATTCTTGAGCTTTTGAGTTGATTGTTTAGACGATTTTGTTCTATTATATAGAGAATATCTCTTCTGTATTGGTAGTGTTTTTTGATCAAGTACTTAATATTTTGATTTAGAGGTTAAAGTCTGAACAAGAGAATAAAATAATAGGGTAGATCAATAGAAAAACAATTCATATCTAATGGAGGTAAAAAATGAAAAGAACAATCCTTGTTTTCCTAATCACTTTAGGAATTATCTTAAGCGGATGTCAAACGATAGATCCAGTAGATCAGACTCATAATGAACCGGAGCCTTCTCAAATGGAGAATCCAGAGCAAAATACAGAAAATGACATAAATCAAGATGAAGCAATAAAGGAAACGAATGAAGAAATATTAGCAGAAGATGTGGCAGAAGAGATTGTTTTGTCACTAAGTAATCAGGATATGCAAACATTAGCAACCTATATACATCCTTCACAAGGAGTGCGATTTTCCCCATATAGTTATGTGGATATACAAGAGGACTTGGTGTTTTCCACTAATCAGATAAATGGAATATTCAATGATTCAACGGTATATCATTGGGGTACCTTTGATGGCTCAGGTGATCCAATCGATATGACTTTTGCTGATTATTATGCTCGATTTGTATATGATCAAGATTATGCTAATCCTGAACAAATAGCTGTAAATGACATGCTAGGAGGAGGAAACACGATAGATAATACTGGTCAAGTATATCCCAATGCAACTGTCGTGGTATTTCATTTTTCTGGTTTTGATCCTCAGTATGAGGGTTTAGATTGGAGAAGCTTACGCCTCGCACTAGAACAGGTAGGCAATCAATGGTTTCTGGTAGGAATTATACATGATGAATGGACAATATAAGATAAAAAAATCACGAAGTACTATTCGTGATTTTTTTTATTTTTCAGAAATATTTAACAAACTATCTCTATAATAATTATGTTATATTTAACCTAATGTATTTGTTTTTAGGAGGTACAATTTAATGAATGCCTATAGCTACGCAAGTGTTTCAGCCAACGTCATATCTAGTATTTTTATTTTAGTTAGTTTTATATTTATTTTTAATTATAAGCATAAACCGGGAGCGAAGCAGTTAGGTTTAATGCTTGTATTAGCTTTTATCGCATCAGTAAGTACATTTTTAGAGCTTCTGTCGAACTCCTTTGATGGTAAACTATTTTGGCGGAATTTTAATCAAATTGGACTATTTATTTTACCAGCTACTATATTGAGTTTTGCTATAGCTTATGTCAATGAACATAGAAGAGTGTTTAAATGGATTCTATGGATAACTTATTTTTATGAAATCATCAGCGTTATTTTAATTTTCACTAATGATTATCATCATATAATGAGATCTAGTGTTGAACTGGCTATAAAAGGAGGAATTCCATATCTTGAAGTCCACCAAACCCTATTAGGCAAAATTTTGGTAGCATTTAATCAAATAGTAGGTTTTATAACGGTATTATTAATAGGCTTATTTTATAGAAAGAGTTCAAAGCATACGAAAGTACAGGTTCTATTGATATTAATTGGAATTACAATTCCTGTTTTTTATTTTTGGATAAGACAGGCAATCCTATCGTCTACAGGGATTGTGATCCCGGTATCTGTAAGCTTTTTATTCAGTATAGTTTTAATATTATGGGGGTTTTTAAGGTATGACCTTATGTCAATAACGCCTATTGCAAGAGACTGGGTTATTGACGAAATAAATGAGGGAATGATTATCTGTACACCTGAGGGTACAGTTGTTGATACAAATCGAAAAGCACAGCAGATTTTTGGAACGGAAATGGATAAAATATCAGCTATGATTGCTCAATACGAAAATTGGAGTAATGCATTTAAGACGAATGAAGATAGAAGTATAGAGATCAGCTTAATAGATCAGTCGATGAAGAAATATTTCTTTATTACTATCTATCCGTTAAAAAAGGGACAAAGAAGCCTTGGAACGGTATCGATAATTAGGGACATAACAGAAGAGAGACAAGCGAAAGCAGAGCTTTTAGAAAAGGTTGAGCATGACGGCTTGACGAAAGTTTTAAAACGTGATGCATTTGAGGAAAAAGTGAGCCAACTATTGAGCGATGAAGATAACAAAGAGCGAAAATGTTCAATGATGATTATGGATATTGA
>JAENYW010000306.1 GCA_016841555.1 Tepidibacillus decaturensis | reverse complement strand
ACTATACGTAAAGAACAAATCGTTTTGTTACAACAAAATAAGGATAAATAGCACTATGGCACAGCTGTACCATAGTGCTATTTATCCATTTATGAGTGGAGTCTTCTTGGAGAAGATTAAGATTTTATCGATTACCAATACCAGGAAAAGTAATAGGTTTTTTCATTGGATTATCCTGAAAAGGAACATCAGGTAATGGAATTTCTATTTTTATCTCGTTATGTTTTGTTGTCTCTTTTTTTGAATCAATCGTATTATTTGATTTTGATTCAGAATCTTTCTTCGTTTTTTCTTTTACTTTTATCTCTTTTTTCTGTTTGAAATCTACATGAATGTTATCTATTCTTTTTGTTTTTTCTTCTATTTTACTTTCTATTTTATCTTTTATATCTGTTATTTCATCTTTTACTTTATCTTTCATTTTTTCTTCCGTATTATTTTCTATCTGTTTATCTCTTTCTTCATGTAAAGAACCGTGCTTATTGTTATTACTTTTTATAGAAGATAATATTTCCTTAATACTTGTTTCCTTTAGTTGTTTGTCGCTGATCTCATACCCCTTTTGTTTTTCTTCTGATTGGAGTAGCTGTTTACCTAAAGAAATTCCCTTGTTGTCCGCTACGTCTTTTTTGTTTTTATCTGTTGTATTTAAAATGATGATTTCAGCTGTTAATTGATATTCCATTAATTTTTGTTCAATTATCTGTTCAAATTTAGAAGCTTCAAAATTCTCCTTTTTGTCTAAAATTCCAACCATGAGGATGTTTGTTTCCTGTTCCTTTAAATACCCAAGACGCTTTGCTTCATCAAGGATAATAGAAGTTACATGGTATAGTTCACCACGAAGCTCTGCTTTAGGTATTTGTAATAATAATTGTTTACCATCTTCGTTTAAAGGATGAATAGCTATTACCTTCTCATTCTTCACTTCTAACTCAAGACTTGGATTAATATCTAAAGTAACAAGTACGCTTGCCTGTGAGGGGATAGAAAGAGGCAATAAGAGAATGAGTATGCTCGCTACCAATCCAATCAAAAAATTTCTTTTTTTCCACAACTTGCTTCTCTCCAAGCTATGTTTATTATATGAAGGTTGGTTCTCTTCTTTAACAAAGGATATCGACTTGCCTACGTTCCAATCAGGTTTTGATGGAACAGATAAAAATTCGCCATTTGGTGTCAGAACCACTGCTTTATTATCCTTTAATTCTAATACGATGCCTTCCATTAATCCTCACCTCACTTTATATAATCTTGTAGTAAAGGTAAATCTAAGTACCAAATCATAGATAATGTGATAAGATAAGTTCGATTTCTTTCCACTTTTTTATGAGAAATACCTGTTTTTTTCACTAAGGCTGAGACAGGTAATTGTTCCTTTTGTAAAAAATGATTGATTAGAATAGGCGTTGTAGCCATTACCTTAGCAGCTTGCTTCAATTCTTCTCGCAGCTTTCTTTTCACAGGACTAATAGTAGGTAAATCATGAAAGGATATGTCATACTTAGCTAATTCCTCCTGTAGCTCAGTTATTTCCTCAGCTATTAAATTAGTAACAGATTGATCAACTACCTGTTCTTTTACATCATCAATATCGGTATGAAAAGGAGTTTTTTCTTTTCTTAAATAATCAATGACTCGACTTCGAATCGTCCTTCTAGCTAACGATAAAAAATTACCACGATTTGGATCAAAACGTTTAATTGCTTCTTCAAAAGCGAGCAGTCCAATAGAGAGTTCTTCATCTCTCCCCCATTCCACATAACGCTGACAGGTTTCATAGACAGCTTTTTGAATAAAGGGTTTATATTCAGATAGGAGATCATTTAATATTTGAGCATTATCCTTTGCTTTCCATACTTTTTCTTCCAAAGCCACTCGCTTCACACCTCTCATTTACCCTATAATTAGTATATCAAAGGAAAGATGCTTTCTACAAAACAAATAAGTGGCAGTTTTTCTAGTGAAAGAAGTTATTATTTTATCTAAACGATCTTTATCGGGTTAAGACCCCCGCTTCTATAAGCAGGAAATAAATCAGGTGGGGTAGACTCCCCATCTGATTCCCGATGTTCAGGTAGCTGAAAGCGTTCATTATAATCGTCTTAGTGTTTTTTTTCTTTTGCTTTAGAATCAAACAAAGGAATCTTTAATTCTCCCTTTGTCTTTGCTTCCCTGTTTACACGAGTTGTTTCTTTTGAATCTTCTTTTTGTTTAAAAAACTGCTCTTTTACGCTATTTATGGTATCTTTTACTTCGATATGCACGTGCTTCATATCGCTTTTCACTTGCTGGTTCACTTGTCCATTCTTTTCTTGTTGCTCTTTTTGTTCATTTTTTACTTTTCCCTTTGATTTTTTTATCAAATCTGCAGGATGAACACCTAATAGCTTCGATACTTCCCCAATTTCCATTTCATGTGCTATATATAAGTCAGCAGTAGCGTTTATTTCCATTCCAGTAGCTTCTGCAAGCGCATATATCTGTGCGATTTGACCAAATCCTAATTCCTTATCTCTTAATTCAGCTACTTGTTCTTGGTTGAAGTTACGTATTACTTTTGCAGTAAAAATAGCTTTTTCAATGGATGCCTCTAGGTCTTCATCGTGATTGATGATATCAGCTTGAATAGTTGAAATACTTTCCAAATTAACAGCAAGTTCTTCTAATATTTTTTTACTTTCTTCTTCAGACTTTTCTGCAATCTCATCTATCTTTTCAAGCATTAACTCAAGCTTTTCTTTATAATTATCCTTAACCCGCTGGAGAATTTCTTCATCAACATTTGTCTCTGTTGAGGAAGAGAGTTCAACCAAATAGTTCATTTCTGCTATTCTCTCCTGAGTAAGGGAAGCTAATAGCTTTGCTTTAGCTACATCATCAGCTGCTATAGCTAGTTGAATCTTTTCAAGTAATAGATCTAGGAAGTATAAAGTATCATCTGGTGTAAGACCAGGGTCTTCTGTATTTTCCTCTGTATTTGCTAAGTCTTCATTTTCATTGGATAGCTCCGTATTGTTTTGGACTTCGATTTGCGTAGAATTATCTGAGTCATTTGCATATACGTAAGGCTGTAAAACAAGAAGTCCCATTAATGCAAGGACAAATATTTTTAAAATAACAGTTTTTTTCAATTGAACCGCTCCCTTGTAAATAAAGTGTTTTGTTATTCACTATAAAGTACGTAAGGCTTTTGTCGGAAAATGGGGGTAAGATAAAATTAATGTGTAGAGCAAATACATATTTTGCATATGATAGGGATAAAAGCGGAATTTTTATTTATAATCTTGAAAAGAAAAAGGTT
>JAENYW010000305.1 GCA_016841555.1 Tepidibacillus decaturensis | reverse complement strand
CCAAGGACAATAAGAATTTATTTTATTAATACTATAAAAGTGTCTATAATTATGTGTAAGTTCAATTAGACAAGATTTGGTTAACTTCAAGATCACTAAAATGCAGAAACTACAGTATTTTGCCTATTATTTTTTTGTGTTAAGTTTTATTTTAATATTTATATTCTAAGATTTATACACGAACTATCATATAATATCCACATTGTAATCTAACTGTATCAGCCTTTAAAGCCTTAGCGATATCCTGAGCTAAGGTTTTTTGTTCTTCCTCATTTTGTGCTAAAAGGGACTGGGACTTTCCACTTAAGACTCTTTCTTTATTTGTCGTAATATACGCCAATATTTCATAATCTGGCTTCATGTTGGATTCTCTACCCATTGTTAGCCCTGTTATCTGACGTACCGTCCTTTCATAATTTCACTTCCATAATCCCAAATTTATTATTTTTCAAATCTATTGTAATAATATAATTATCATAAAATACAGCATTACCCAATACACCATCTAAATTATAAGGATAAGCATTAAAGTCTAGATTTTCTAACCCAGATGTTTCATAAGCAATTAATGGTTTTTCTATTGTTAATCCTCCAAATGTCCAGTAGTTTTTTGCCTTTGCACCTTTAAATACTGCAGTTTTTCCCCAAGAAGGAGCTTTTAAAAATATATCCGTCTCTTTTACTTTAGATTCAGTTAATTCCAGCCAAATATCTTTCATCGTAGCAATAGAGAAAAGACTGGCTCCTGTATCATAAACTAAGGTTAATTCTTTATCCCCAATTTTAGTATCTAAAAACAATTTACCATAACGATAATCTACATCTATAAATTCACTATTTTTTAATATAGATTCTGGAATCTGTCTTTTCGAATCTGCAATCATAAATCTTGACCGGGGAAAATCTAAAATAAGAAAACTATCTTCAAAAAAATCCAAGCCTAAATTACCAACCTTTTTATACTCTGCTTTATGCAATTCTTCTAAAGTTGAGCCATAATTATTCTTTAGATTAAATTTTTTATTTTCAAATTTATTATTTGCTAACATTCCATCTAATGTTACAGAAGAAGAAGTATGTTCTTTTACATCTATTGTTTCACGTATATCACTGAAAGTATTTCCATTTAAAAGTGATGGAGCTCCTGTATCTAATTGTACATAATATTTTTCATCTGATCCTCTAAATTTAAAAGGAATAAATATTGCTGCTTTATCATAATACTGACCCTCAAAAGAATAATCAACCCAAATAAATTTATTCCATTGTACCTTCCATTGTGTTTCATGAATACATCCAGATATAAATATTAAAATGGATAACATAAAGAAAAATATAATTTTTTTCATAACCTTTTTAATCACCTCAACAGAATTTAGGTATGTGTCGAGTAGAAGGTACCTCACGATGCCGAACCCTCAGTCGAGTAAGCCAAGGTAATTTCACCCTTAACTTCTCACAGAACCGGACTTGAAAGTCTCCCTTCATCCGGCTCTTATCATTCAACTCTTTACAATACTCCTGTTTCGGTAATGCCAGTGTGCAAATAAATAAGGGTCCCTCTTCTTTATTTTAGATAGCCACAATTCTGCTCTCTTTCTGTGTCCCCTAAACCTTTTGAATTTACACATTGCCCATTTGACTAATCGCCTATCTACACAGTCTAATGAATACTTGATTGCCTGTGAATTATATCTACCAAAATAATTTATCCATCCTCTAATAATAGGATTTATAACTTCGGCAATCATATCAATTTTACATCCTGTTTTCCTATGTAACTGTAACGATTTTATCTTTTCTCGAAAAGCCTTATTTGAGTTCTTACTAGCTGACGCTATAAAGTTTATACCCATCCTACCATTTTTACATTTAATAAATACTCCTTTGAATGTATATCCAAGGAAGTCAAATTCTGTTAGTGGGTATTCCTTCTTCCTGTCTTTATCCTTACAGTAAACAATTCTGGTTTTATTTGGATGTAGTTCTAATAAGCAGGCTTGCATCCTTTCATTAAGCGATTTCAAAATCTGTATTGCTTTTCCTTCTGTCTTGCAGTGTACTACAGCGTCATCTGCGTATCGCTCGAACGGAGCTTCTGGGTAGTGTTTCGTCATCCACACATCAAATGCGTAATGCATAAACATATTCGCCAGGACTGGACTAATCACTCCTCCTTGAGGTGTACCAGAAGTCCTTTCAATAGTAGTACCGTCTTTTAGCTCAAATGGAGCTTTCAGCCATCTTTCAATATATAGTTGTATCCACGGTTCTTTAACATGTCTTTTAACCACTCGCATCAATAGTTCATGGTCTATGTTATCGAATAGTCCCTTGATGTCGATTTCTATGACAAAATCATACTTCCAACATCTTTTCCTTGCCTGTCCTATCGCATCTATAGCAGATTTATTAGGACGATATCCATAGGAATCTTCGTGGAATATTGGCTCTACCACTGGCTCAACATACATTTTAGCTACCATCTGTGCTATCCTATCATAGATTGTTGGTATTCCTAATCTCCTAGTTCCTCCTACTTTCTTTGGTATTTCTACCGCCAGCACAGGTGATGGAAAGTAACTACCAGAACTCATTCTATTCCAGATTTTGTACAAATTATTCTTCAGATGCTTCTCAAACTCCTCAAAGTCCATACCATCAATTCCAGCACTTCCTTTGTTGAATTTTACTCGTCTATAGGCTTCCAACACTACCTTTTTAGGTATATTATAAGGTTTGCTCTCTTGCATCAAATCCTCCCGTTTCCAGTTGTTATCAACTTCAAGCTGAATGATGACACCCCTTTGCTCCATTACCATTACAGTAACTTCTTCACTACTACGGGTGTCTCCGCCCCTGTATCACAAATCTCTACTTTCGGCCTCACCTTTCTGTGGCTTGTGCCTTTTCGATTTGCATTGTGAG
The DNA here is from genome assembly GCA_016841555.1 of Tepidibacillus decaturensis. GTDB lineage: Bacteria > Bacillota > Bacilli > Tepidibacillales > Tepidibacillaceae > JAENYW01. The sequence continues at coordinate 387 of JAENYW010000305.1, read as the reverse complement.
ACAGGTTCCCACGTTGCACAATGGCGCCTGTTATATGCTCATGCCACCTTCATACCGTCTGTCAAATAGCCAGCTTTTCAGGTTACCGCTATTCTTATCCCTACCCAGATCTGAAAGATAGGTTTTGACAGCACTCACGCTATCGATACTTCGTCAGTAGTTCACTTGCGTTCATCTTCATATAACTCACATGACTGTTTTAACAGCCTTTTCCCTAGTTGCTCACTACCGTGACTTTTGACCACAGCAGCATAGGGCTGTTTGGTGGGTCTACCTGTATAGCCCCCACCGGAGGGCCTACCTCCATCACCTTTGTACCTTTCGTGGCACACCAGATCCCGGCGTGCATATTTCCCGCACCGGGCTCTTCAGGAATACTCACTTCCG
>JAENYW010000304.1 GCA_016841555.1 Tepidibacillus decaturensis | reverse complement strand
AGTGTTGATTTTGGGACAGATGAATGTAGAAGCGAAAAGTAAAATATTAGAAAAGATGGACCCGGAAGAAGCAGCAGATTTGTCAATTCTATTAAAGGATCAAAAATATTCAAAGGATGGGGACATTTATACGCTTCAGGAAAGAATAAATGATCTGACTGCTAAGATAGATGCACTTAAAAAGAATCAATTGGATGATATGCAATTGGCACTAACCTATTCAAGTATGGAACCTGGAAAAGCAGCAGATACTCTTTTGTTATTATTAAAGGAAGATGCAACAAAGGTAAAAAATATATTAGTAGCCATGGATTCATCTGCTCGATCATCGATATTAAATCAAATGAGTGCAGAGCAAGCAGCAGCATTAACAGCAATTATGAGTGATTAGTGAATCTGTACTACGCTTGAAAGGAGGTGAAAAGAATAAATGGAGGTTATAACCGTATCGAATCAAGCGACACTTCAACAAAATCAGCCTAAGGAAGTTCAAACAACGAGTAATGGAAATGAGCAGTCAGTCTTTGCCGTTCTTTTACAAGGACTACAAGAGTCAAACATAAGTCAAGGAGCTAAGGCTCTTTTAACCAATTCGTTTGCAAAGCTTCAAAAATCTGATGGAGAGGAAATGGAAGACTTACAAGCATCATTAAACATGTATGGAAGCTATCTTCCTCCTTATTTAAAAGAGGAGACTATGGCCTTTGAAGCCCTTCAAGAATCTAGTCATGGAATGGAAGGTTCAAAAAATAATACGTTACTAGAAATCGTTCAATTAATGAATGGAACGACAGAGGTTCCTCAGACAGTCATAAATTGGCTAGATACACTATCCGATAATGAACAGCAAGCATTATCTCAATTTTTAGCAGGCTTTGTACAAGCTGATAAGAATAAGTCTGGTATAATATCGGTACAATGGAAAAATCAAGAGATGGGAATGCAACAACAGGTTAGCACTGAATTAATGATGGTTATGCAGGAGGTAATAAGTAAACATACAAAAGATCCTGTTCCATTACAACGCATCCTTTCAGAAATAGAGCTAGTCTTAAAAAAGGATGGAGAGCTTCAGTTATCTAATCAAATGAGTACTCAACCAAAGGATCTAAGTTCAATAGTTAAACAAAACACTTATCCTCATCACTTACTAGTGTCAAAAGAAAATTTTTCTAAAAGCTCTTTATTAGAGCAAACGAATGAAATGGATGCTTCAATAAAAGGGGTGAATATTCAACAGCTACAGATGCAGCATAGCTTTGTTCCGATGGGAGGTACTACATCTCAACAAGCACCAACTGAAGCTCCTGCTCAAATGGAGACGATTCCAGTGGACAAGCATTTTGCTGATGAGTTAGGCAAGGTGATTATGAAAAGTGTCCGTCTTCCAAATGGCGCTTCTGAAACAAAAATCCAACTACATCCTCAAGAACTTGGTCAGATTGATGTAAAATTAATTACCCATAAGGGGCAAATTACAGCACAATTTATAGCAGAAACAGCAATTGGAAAAGAGCTTCTAGAAGGTCAGCTCCATCAATTAAAACAATCATTGATTAATCAGGGATATCAGGTGGAAAGACTGGAAGTGCAGCAGAGTTCATCATCTTCTCAGGGTTTTTCTCTCGATTTGCGAAATGGGTTTCATTTTTCGGAGCAGCAGCAATCTCGTAACGGAACGCCAGAACAGCAGCTAACCTTTGTAAAAACAGATAGTGAAGATGAGGAAGTATTCAGCACAAAGCTATTTAATGAATCTGGAATTGATTATATAGTGTAATAGGAGGGTTATTGTGGAAACGACTGGTGTTCAATCTACTTCTAGCACACAGAGTACCCAATCGACACGAACGACAGGGAATTTTGATTTGTTAGATAAGAATCAGTTTATGAAGCTTTTTATTGCTGAATTAGAAAATCAAGATCCATTAGAGCCATTGCAAACGAATGATTTAACTACTCAATTAGCTCAATTGAGTATCGTTGAACAGTCAGAGCATATGTCGAAATCTTTTGATGAATTATTAGACATTCAAAGAAGTATGGCTTTGGAATTAACATCCTTAAAAGAACGTATATCAATGGATAATACGTTTGCAACGTATGCTAGTTTTATTGGAAAGCAAGGCTCTTGGTTAAATGCTGAAGGAGAAGAAAACACTGGTACGATTGACAGTGTTATCTCTAGAAAATCGCAGTTTTACGCAGTAATTAATAGTGAGGAAATTCCTGTTACGGAAATTTTCCGAATTTCCCAGGGGGTGAATGGAGCTGAATCAGACATATAAGGTAGGACAAACTTATTTTTCTAAACAACCGCTTACAAAAGCAAAGCCTAATCAACAAGTAAACCAAGAAAAAGCGGTTAACTTTAATAGCATATTAAACGATAAGCTACAGCAAGGACAAGAGGTTATATTTAGTATGCATGCAAAGCAACGCTTAGACAGCAGGGGAATACAATTAGATGCTCAAGCGATTTCTCAGTTGAATACAGCGGTACAAAAAGCATCACAAAAAGGATCGAAGGATTCGTTGATATTGATGAAGAATCTTGCTTTTGTTGTTAATGTACCAAATAGAGTTGTTGTCACAGCAGTAGATGAAGCTTCGATGAAGGAGCATGTTTTTACGAATATTGATTCTGCAATTATTATTTAAGGCTGGACCCTTTATGGGAGGCCTAATACCGTTGAATGATGGATACGGTATATCACCATAATTGATAAGGGGGATCTTCATGTTAAGATCATTATATTCAGGTATTTCAGGAATGAAAGGTTTACAAACCAAATTAGATGTAATAGGTAATAATATAGCGAATGTTAATACTCCAGGCTATAAGGCAAGTCGTGTAACCTTTGAAGCGACATTAAGTCAAAAGATGTCTGGTGTCACTGCTCCTGAAGAAGGAACAAGAGGAGGAATTAATCCAAAACAAATTGGGTTGGGTTCGACTATCGCATCGATTGATGTATTACACACACCTGGTAGCTTTCAAACCACTTATGTTCCGACTGATCTAGCTATTGAGGGAGATGGGTATTTTGCTGTTGCACCAAATGGAGATGGAGAAGAAATTCTGTTAACTAGAGTAGGAAACTTTACAAAGGATACTGCAGGTAATTTAGTTACTCCTCAAGGTTATTTGGTGCTTGGTGTTGGCGGTGAACCAATTAATATTCCTGCAGAGGTAACTGCCTTTGACATCTCAGCTGATGGTAGTATTATTGCTGCTAATGCTGATGGTACTACAGAAACAATTGCACAGGTTGGACTTGTAAGGGTACTAAACCCAGCAGGTCTAGAGGCAGTAGGAAA
>JAENYW010000303.1 GCA_016841555.1 Tepidibacillus decaturensis | reverse complement strand
ATGTTGTGATTGGAATATGATTTAGTTATTTGCTCTAATTCAACAACTTTTTTCCCGCTTCTTTGATTAACTTCAAAATGTACACTTATTTTTTTCGGATTTAAATTTGGACGGTTTAACCTTTCTATTCGTGCTAACGCTTTTTCCATATTTGTAGCCCTTCTATGAAGACTTTCACTTGGCGGATTTGCTCTATTTGCCCATTCTCTTAATTGTTTAATTGTCTCTTTCATCTTTTTAATTTTCTTTTGTTGTTCTTTATAATCTTCAAACGCTGCTAACAGCTTCTTTTCTTTTTCTTTTACATATGTTGTATAATTTCCGATGAAAGTAGTTATAACCCCATCTTCTATATCATAAATTTTAGTAACGGATGAATCCAAAAAATATCGATCGTGCGATATCACTACAATTGATCCTTTAAATTCTTTCATATAATTTTCCAACCATTCAGTAGCAAAAATATCTAAATGATTCGTTGGTTCATCTAATAATAGTAAATCTGGATTTGTTAATAATGCTTTTCCTAACATTACCTTTGTTTTCTCGCCTCCACTTAAATTTTTAAACCGATTATTTATTATTATAGATAGTCCAAGTCCTTCTGCAATTTTGTATAGCTCCGATTCAATTGTATAACCACCCTTTCTACCAAATTCATCTTGAATCGTTCCGTATTCCTCAAGTAATTTGGTCATTCGTATGCTGTCATTTTCCTTTGACATATCCAATTCTATTCTTTCTAATCTTGTGTTTATTTGTAATAGATCTTCAAACGCATCTTCTAAAACTTGATAAACAGTCTTCTTATCATCATAGGTATATACTTGTTCTACATATCCTATTTTTAATCCCTTTTTATAATGTATGAAACCTTGATCCTGAACCTCTTCTCCACTTAATATTTTTAGGATTGTTGTCTTTCCACTCCCATTCCTTCCAACAATACCGATCCGCTCTTTTTTATTTATCTCAAAAGATATATTCTCAAATATAGTATTACTACCAAACGTTTTTCCAATATTTTGAAAAGAACATATAATCATTTTTATTAACTCCTTTTTTCTATTAATTTAATTTTTGCCAATTCCCATTGTGATGGAAAGTGATTACGCAAATTTATACCAACAAAAATTCACGGGTCAATTAATTTCTACCCGTGATTACCTTTAAATGAAGACATTAAACATTAATAAAAAAAAGAGTAGAATAATCTACTCCCTCAATTAATGAAATATATACCTATATAGCATTAGTTTTATCTAAAAAATTGGGTTTAGAAATTATTTACGTTCTACTTACTATGAAATTGTTAAAAAAGGACAGACTCATCCCGTTATTAACAATAACATGAACAATCGCACGATAAATATATACAAAAACTGCACGTTGTGTGCGATGTGAACGTAACATTTCTAACACCTCCTATTAATTACTAACTAAGATTATACATGAAAAATAAGGTTGCTTCAACTTTTGCGATAAATTTTCTTCACTATATAGCGTATCATTAATGTACCTGTTGATTATTCTCTTTTTCATATTGAGAAATCATACTTTTCATTTCCTGCAAATGATCGTGATCATTCCTGAATATATCTTCTAATAGGTCACGAGCATCTTGCGTTACATTATTCTCCGCCAGTTGAGTAGCTCTTGCCAAGCCTTTGTCTTCCCCGTCATAAATTTCCCTTAATATATCCAAAGGTTCTGCTTTTCTATTAGTATTCATTTTGGCCTTTACTTTGGATAACATTCCTATTACACCTAAACCATCCCTTGGACTCTCTCCATTTAAAAGCAAATAAGCTCCAATCTTATTTGCATTTTGTTTATGATCTTTTATCCAAGTAGAAAGCGTTTCTGTGATGGCGTCATCTTGAAGATTTTCAACATAGATTTGAATAATCTCTGCAGCCATATTTTCTCCTTTAAGTACCTTATTTAAAACATTTGTATCATGATTCAATTTTATCACCTCTATAATAGATATTAAATCCATTTTTGTTATTGCCTTCTCTTATGAAAATTATTCAAAAGAAAAAAATGAGGGGTGTTTTTGAATCAATTAATGTAAATTACCTTTTCTTTTTGCTTCCTTTAATTTATGGGGTGTTATATCATTTCCTTGATTATCTACAACTTTAATGGAATGTAATTGATTCCTTAAGCTTTCTCGGTAAGCTGTAATATATTTCTTGCGCAGCTGCATCTGTTCCTCTTTCTCTTCTACTGTTAATTCTCTTTCTTTAGCTAATCGAGCTAGTTCATTTATGCGATTGATTTTATTTTTATCCATGATTATTCACCCTTACTCTATTTTACTTTCTTCCATCTGCTTTCCCATATGTTCTTGATATCTTCTATGAACCGTCGCTTTGGAAATATCATATCCTAACCCTCTTAATGTTGCTGCAATATCCGTAAATTTTAGCTTTCTAAGACGAATAATTTCTTCTAGGGGAACTTCCTTCCGTTCCCTCCCACCTTGATCAATATTTTTCAGGTTTTTTTCTGGACGATATCCAGCCTTAACGGCTCGTTTCATACCTTTTGAAATTTTTCTATTGTTCAATTTTCTCTGATACTCTTCAATCACAGCCAAAATCTCCAAAATAAGCCCATCCATTTCAGATAAAAGAAGCTCTCCATTATGCTCCAAGGAATAAATCTTTCCTCCAAACTTTTTTATCTGATGAAGAATAGCTATCTTTGTATTGCCACGACCTATTCTTGTTTCATCCTGTACAAGGACGACATCAATATCTTTATTTTTTATAAAAGATAACAAAGTGAAAATCCCTTCCCGTTCAATATCATAGCCACTTTCCTGTTCCTCTATGACATGAACTACCTTCCAGGACATTTGATTACAATATTTTTTACCTTCCTCTGTCTGCCTTTTTAGACTTGTTTCCTGTTGTTCCTTATCTGTACTTACCCTAGAATAGATTAAAGCTCTCAATTCGCATTGTTTCCTTTCATATAACCCTATGGGACAAATTCTTATTCTCATGTTAAGAAATTAAGCAGGTTGATTTCTCATGATATCACGATAAGCCTTCATTGCATTTTCTTGTACTGTATATCGAATACTATTTATTTCATCGAAATTATTTTTTAATAGATTAAAAATATCCCCATCTATACTTGCGGTCTCCACCATTTTTTGAATAATATTTAATACTTCCATTTTTGATAGCCCTTTTCTATAAGGACGTTCTTCCATCATAGCTGTAAAAACATCAGCAACTGTCATAATCCTTGCTCCTTTAGAAAGCTGTTCATGATTTAAATGGAAGGGATATCCACTGCCATCCAATCTTTCATGATGATTAGATGCCCACTCT
>JAENYW010000302.1 GCA_016841555.1 Tepidibacillus decaturensis | reverse complement strand
ACCACGTATTTTCTTGAATGTTTCCTGTAGTCTGCCAGTCAATCCTTCAAAAGCCATTTCCGACCGCCTCCTAATCTAATCGCTTTAAAAGCGTTATTTTTTCTAATAACCTTTTACATTCTCCGTTTTCGTGTTTCTCTATCATTTGTAGCATATCATCATAGATTTTATTTCTTTCTTCAAACTTTTGAAGAAGCTGAAGCTTTTTTTCATATTCCTCCAAAAGTAATATCGCACGCTTAATATGCTCATATACAGCCTGTCTGCTAATTCCAGATTCTTCTCCGATTTCTCCTAAAGATAAATCATCCTCAAAATATAATTTCATGTATTTCTTCTGCTTATTCGTTAAGAGATCCTGATAAAAATCATATAGCAGGATATATCTCGTGTTTTTGTCTATCAATAAACAACACCACCTAGGAACAGAATCATTTAAAGCTTCACTTATTCAGTCCTTAAATATAAAGTAGGTATTTGTTTTATAGCTGTAAATAAAATAACCTTTACAGCTTAATATAATACCTGCTTCCAATACCCATGTCAAGCTTTTTTCGTTTTTAATTTATCATTTTATTTATCATTTCTACTCTTCGGTTAAAAATCCTTGAGCAAAAATGGCATGAACAAATTGAGCAGAATCAAATTCCTGTAAATCATCCATTTTTTCACCTAGCCCTACTAGCTTTACAGGTATATCTAATTCATGACGAATAGCTACTACAATTCCTCCTTTAGCAGTCCCATCCAATTTTGTTAAGGCAATACCTGTTACATCAGCAGATTCTTTAAATAGTTTTGCTTGCTGTAGTGCATTTTGACCTGTCGTTGCATCTAAAACTAGAAGGACTTCGTGAGGTGCATCTGAAATCTCTCTTTTAATAACACGAAAGATTTTATTTAGCTCCTGCATCAAATTAACTTTATTATGAAGTCTTCCAGCTGTGTCTAGAAGCAATATATCTATTCCCTTTGATTTGGCAGATTGAAGAGCATCAAAAATAACTGCTGCGGGATCTGCTCCTGCTTGATGTTTTATCACATCCACTCCAACTCGTTCTCCCCATATCTCTAGCTGTTCAATAGCTCCTGCGCGGAAGGTATCTCCAGCAGCTAACATCACCTTTTTTCCTTCTGATATGTATTTATGGGCTAATTTACCAATCGTTGTAGTTTTCCCAACACCATTAACGCCCACAAATAAAATAACAGATAGACCTTCTGTTTGCATATTTATTTCAGTAGACACATCACCTTCTAATAGCTCTATAATCTTTTCTGTTAAGATTGGTTTAAGCTTTGCAGGTTCTTCTATTTTCTGCTCTTTTACTTCTTCCCTTAGTTGATCCATTAAGTCTAACACGGTATGAACGCCTACATCAGCACCAATCAATATCTCCTCAAGCTCTTCATAAAATTCTTCATCTATTTTTTTTGTACGGCTAAATAAATCTTCTACCTTCTCCACAAAACCATTTCTTGTTTTAGATAATCCATTTTTAAATTTATTCGATACTTCACTTGTTTTATTAGCAATATTTTCTTTTAACCTGTTGAAAAGTCCCATTTTCTATAAATCCTCCTATTCTACCATCTGCATTAATTTTTCTTTTTCTTCTAATTTTACTGAAACTAATCGAGATACCCCTGATTCCTGCATGGTTATTCCATATAAAACATCTGCACCTTCCATTGTTCCCTTACGATGAGTAACAACAATAAATTGCGTATGCTTACTAAATTCCCTTAAATATTCAGAAAAACGAATAACATTCGCATCATCAAGCGCAGCTTCCACCTCATCTAATACACAAAAAGGTACAGGTTTTACTCTTAATATAGCGAACAATAGTGTAATCGCAGTTAATGCTTTTTCTCCCCCAGATAAAAGAGCTAAATTTTGCAGCTTTTTCCCAGGTGGCTGAGCAACGATTTCCACTCCTGTTTCCAGTAAATTTTCAGGGTTAGATAAAATAAGATCGGCTCTTCCACCACCAAATAATTTAGAAAATACAGATTGGAATTGCTCTCTAATCGCGTCAAAGCTTTCTTTAAAACGATTCGTCATTTCTTGATCTACTTCACCGATTACTGTATGCAATGTTTGTTTTGCTTCTACTAAATCTTTTTTTTGAGTACTAAGAAAATCATGCCTTTCCGATACTCTTACGAATTCTTCAATCGCACCTAAATTGACTTCACCTAAGGATTGAATCGACTGTTTAAGTTGCCTTACCTCTTTCTTTGCTTTATCTATATCTTCTGTCTTTTCTACATATTGTTTTGCCCATTCGTAGCTTATTTCATATTCTTCTGTCAACTGAGCAAGGATGTTCTCTAATTCTACATCCAACCGATTCAGCTTTACTTCTAGCTTATGGAGTTCTGATTCGACAACCTTAAGCTCCTTTCTCTTTTCCTTAATCCCTGCTTCTTCGGACTCAATTTCCTGAACATTTCTTGAACGATTCATCCGTTTTTCTTCTAGATTTTTTTGTAGGTTATCCTTATGGATTCGAAGCTGTTCAATGTCTGAGTGAACACCTTCTTTATTTTTCCTTTGTTCAACCAGATCCTGTTCAAGCTGAATCATTGCTTGTTGATGCTGTTCTATTTGTGTTACTACTTCATTTCGTTCAACGGTTAGTCGCTCAACTAAAGCTTGATTACCATCCTTCTCTTGATTAAGCTTTGCTAAAGCGATTTTTAAATCTGTTATTGTTTGGGTTGTCTTTTCCTTTATTGATTCATCCTGCTTTCGAGTCAGTTCGGCTTGTTCAATGTTCTTTTTTAATTCCTTTTCTATATTTTCTTTTAGTTGAAGCTCTTTCGCCGCATGGTTTTCCTTATGCATATTTTGCTCTAATTCTTCATGAAGCTGGTTCACCTCTTGCTGAAGAAGCTGTAACCGTTCGTCTATATTTTTATGTTCATAAGTAATCTGTTGATATATCCCTTGCAATTCCTGCTCCTTTAACCTTTGCTGTTCTCCATTTTGTCGAAGGCTTTCCATAGAAGCTTGAGTTTCCTGCAAGTTTTGATCAATACGTTTAACAGATTCCTGCTTTTTTATCATGTCAGTTTTCATTTGCTTTATCTTATCGAATAGTTCTTCAATTTCTCGCTGCCTTCCTAGTAGATTGGCTTGTTTTTTCTGCAGACTTCCTCCAGTCATGGAGCCGCCTGGATTTACAATATCTCCTTCAAGGGTTACAATTCGTTTGCTGTAGCCCAAGATACGTGCTGCTTCATTCGCTGCTTTTAGGTTGGTTGTAACAATAACCTGTCCCAATAAGTATTCTATTACCGAAGCATAGGCAGAATCAAATTGCACTAGCTCTGAAGCAATCCCAACAAATCCTTGATAGCCCTTGATTTTATTCAAATCATTTTCATTTA
>JAENYW010000301.1 GCA_016841555.1 Tepidibacillus decaturensis | reverse complement strand
TTTTTATGTGATTTTTTATTTATCGATTTTGTCTAATTCTCACACAGTCTGACGTCCCTTTGTCAGTAGTACATAAAAAATTATTTTCTTTTAGGTATATCTGCTTATTCACTAATGAGGTTAGCTAGCATGTTTAATCCTTTTTCTGCCCCTTTTTGAAAAACAAACCCTAGACGTTCACCGATTTTACCTATAAAGGTCATTTGATTATCTTCCTTGTCTGTTTTAGACCGTGGTAAGCTATCCTCTTTGGATGATTGGTCTGTATTTTGATGCTGCTCGGTAACGTAGGTCTTCCCTAGCACCTGAAGCTCTGTTGTATTATTATTTCTTGATACTTGAAAGCTATGAGGGGTTGTATTTGGATTGCCAGCAACACGATATATCCCTTTTTCCGCCATGTTCATTCCTAGTAGGATACCAAAAATCAATAGTACAAACATCACCATAAAGCGAAGGGTAAATCGAAACATTATTTTTTCCCCCTTTTTACCTCTTTCATTCATTTTGTGGTTTTACATCTACCTTTACAGCTTCCCAATATATTTCAGCTATTGCATCCGCTAATGCTTTTGCAGTACGGTATTCTTCTTCCAACGTATTATCTACTCCACCTATTTCAATCGTTACACTATTGGGTGATACAGATTGATTATACTCACCATTTATACCATGTGCTTTTTCCTTTATATAAATTCCTCTAGATATTCCAGGATACAATTTTTCTAACGTATCATTTATTTTTTTTGCAAATTCGTAATTCCTTTCGTAATTTTTATTACCAGTTCCAATAATAAAATAGATAGCTGCATAATCCTTACCATCAATCCTTCTTGTTGTAATTTTCTTTGGATGTGAATCACGATGAATATCAAAGATAAATTGAAAGTCTTTATTTTGCTGCAGAGCTGTTTGAACTGTTTTTAAAGAGTGCTTATAGGACATACTATATTTTTCTAATTCTGGCCAATAATCTTTTGATGAGAAGATAGAGTCAATCCCTAAAAGTTTTAGTTCCTCTGAAAGCTTTTTTCCTACTAAGGTAATATTTATAGTCGGATCATATGCTTCATTAGCCTTCGTTGATTTTATTTCTGGCAAAAAAGACTCCCGATTATGTGTATGATAAATAAAAACCACCTTTTTGTTTATCTGTTCTTTTATTGCATTATCTTTTTCTTGATCCTGTATTTCTGTGGTCTCTGACTTTTGGTTTTTCCCTTCTTGAAAAAAGCCCTGTGGTGGAGATAATTCAATAGGATAGTCCTCTTCATCACCTATAGGCTCCATTTCTCCTTCGTTGATATATGCAAAAACTGGGATTTCTTGTTTAAGCCAATCGTTAGGATGTTTTGGAGTATATAGAGAAACAAAGTCCCACCATGTATTTTTATTTTCATACATCCACTCATTCTGTTGATGTGCTTGTACAACTTCTGCTTTTAAAAAAGGAATTTCCATTTCAAATAAAAGCAATGCACTTGAAGTAGAAATAGTATACTGAGAATTTATTTTAAATGGAACTAAAAAACCACTACTAATCAAAAGAAACATAATACTACCTAATGTCACGATAATAAATATTTTTATTAGAGAAGGTTGTCTCATATTTTCATCCTTTCTCTTATTCCCTCTTACAAAACTTTATGCTAATATAAAAGTCTTTAGAACAAAAATATGAGACAAGATCTTTATTTATCGAAAAATTAATGTGTATATGCTGCTGTATTTTCACTATCTATTTCATGATGAAGAGCCATGTTTAGACCGTTTGCTAAAATATTTGCCATATCCTCCATAAAGGTATCTACCTCTTTTGGTGTGACAATTAAATTATATCCAAGAGGAGCTAACACTTCATGAATAAGCTGACGCTTCTCATCCTCACTTAAAATGCTGATTAATCCTAAAAATCTATGTTTATTTTCCGCATCTTTTTCTGATGTTCCAAAAGGGTTTCTTATGTCCATTTGATTCTCTAAATGCCTTAATAAGTAATCTATGGTATCACTAGTTATGGATACCGCATCGACAACTGTAGGGACTCCAATAGCAATAACAGGGACTCCAAGGGTATCTTTGTTTAGAACTTTTCTTTTATTACCAATTCCCGAACCAGGATGTATTCCTGTATCTGCAATTTGAATGGTTGAATAAACTCTTTCAAGAGAGCGAGAGGCTAATGCATCGATTGCAATGACAAAATCAGGTTTGCTTTTCTCAACAATACCCAGAACTACTTCGCTTGTTTCAATTCCTGTCATACCTAACACTCCTGGAGCAATAGCGCTAACGGATCGAAATCCATCATTTACTTGATCTGGCATTAGCTCATATAAATGACGTGTAATTAATAAATTCTCTATAACCATAGGTCCCAACGCATCAGGTGTAACATTCCAATTGCCTAAGCCAATAATTAGAGCCTTTGCATCCTCATTAATATCTAACTGTTTAAGAAAATCGTTAAACTCTTCGGCAAATACTTCTACTAATTCATCCTGAAGAACTGTATCATGACGTTTTAGCTTTGGGGCATCAAAGGTTAAATAATTTCCTTTCGGTTTATTCATCAAACTACTGCCCTCGTCTGATGTAATGATTATTTTAGAAACATGTACGTCCTTCAATTGTTTTTCTTCAAAATCTACTCCTTGTATAGATTTTCCTTGTTGTTTAACGGCCATCTCATGACTTTCTAAAGCTAAATCTGTTCTAATATTATATCTGCTTAAATCTATATCTTGCTTTCCCTTCATCTCAACACCTCCATCTTTATTTTTCTACATATTGTAAAGTTTATTCCTTATCATTTATTAAAAAAGTTGCATTTTTAGCATAACCATGTTAGAATATTTCATGTTGTATTTATACATAAATATTTGATGAAATAACCAGATGGTTATACAATTAATTAACAAGGTTGCACTAAGGTTGCACTAAGGAGGTGAACGGTATGCCTAATATTAAATCCGCAATAAAACGTGTGAAAACTTCAAGCAAAAGCAATGAAAAAAATGCTGCTCAAAAATCCGCATTACGCACTTCAATTAGAAGTTTTGAAACAGCTGTAGCAAAGAATGAAGTTGAAGTTGCAAAATCAACACTCTTAACTGCAACCAAAAAATTAGATAAAGCTGTTAGTAAAGGGTTAATTCACAAAAACGCTGCTGCTCGTAAAAAATCTCGTCTTGTAAAGAAATATCAGTCTTTAGCAAAAGAAATAACTGCATAAGCATAATTAAATAATATGAAGTACAGCGACCCAAGAATAGGGTCGTTTTTTTACTTACTTAGTATGTATGCGAATGAGGAAAAAGAGTATATAATATAGAAAAACAAGAGACTATTTAGGGGCTTAATATGATACAGCATAAGGAATATACTCGTAAGGAAATGCA
>JAENYW010000300.1 GCA_016841555.1 Tepidibacillus decaturensis | reverse complement strand
GTAGATGAAGAATTATCTGAGATTGATATTAGTTCAGTTCAAGAAGCAATGAATCAAATGATGGGTTCCGCTGCTACTTCCATGTCTACTATATTTAATCAAACAGTTAATATTTCACCACCAGGAATTGACGTATTAGATATAACTTCAGGTTACGGAGCAGAAAATCTTCCAAGTGATGATATTCTAATTCTAGTATCCTTTCGATTAAAAATCGGGAATTTAATTGATTCAAATATTATGTAATTAACCTCTCAAGCCTTTGCGAAGGATATGATAGAAAAAATAATAGGTTCAGAAGAGGTATCTGTATCAGAGGATAGTATGGAAGTAATAGAAGAACCAAAGGTAGCTATGCCACCCCCGATTCAGGAGGAGCGTCCTTATCAAGAGCCTGCTTTTAATAATAAAAAAGTATCTTCTAATGTCCCTGTGCAGCCTGCACAGTTTGCCGATTTTGAAACAAATAATACGGTAAGAAATCAAGAGCCTAATTTAGGCTTGTTGATGGACATTCCTCTACAGATTACTGTAGAGCTAGGAAGAACAAAAAAATTAATTAAAAATATATTGGAATTATCGCAAGGCTCCATTATCGAATTGGATAAGCTTGCAGGGGAACCAGTCGATATTTTTGCAAATAATAAATTAATTGCAAAAGGAGAGGTTGTTGTTATTGATGAGAATTTTGGTGTAAGGGTAACAGATATTATCAGTCAATATGAAAGAGTACGCAAATTACAATAAATCATTTTAAATATTGGAAGGAGCATAAGAATGGGTAAATCAATATTAGTTGTAGATGATGCAGCATTTATGAGAATGATGATCAAGGAAATATTAACAAAAAACGGCTTTGATGTAGTTGGAGAAGCAGGAGATGGAAGTGTAGCGATAGAGAAATATAAGGAGTTAAAGCCTGATTTAGTAACGATGGATATAACCATGCCAGAGGTAGATGGGATAGCAGCTTTAAAAGAGATTAAAAAAATGGATGCTGATGCGAAAATCATAATGTGTTCTGCTATGGGGCAGCAGACGATGGTAATTGATGCTATACAAGCAGGAGCAAAGGATTTCATCGTAAAACCGTTCCAAGCAGACCGAGTAATTGAAGCGATTACGAAAGCTTTAGGATAAAGGAAGGGTTACTATGTATCGCTGGATTGTTTCACTGCTCCTCATGTTATTAACACCAGAGTACATTGTATATGCAAGTACAGGATCAGACGTTCCGTCAGTATTCACTTTTTTTCAAGTGATATTATCTTTAGGTCTTATTTTACTCTTTATCTTTTTGTTTTTTCGTTTTATAGCAAAGAAAAAAGGATTTAATAAAACTGGATATTATCAGCATTTGGGTGGAATTCCTTTAGGACAGAATAAAACACTCCAAATGGTAGAAATAGGAAACAAACTCTATATATTAGGTGTTGGGGAAAATGTTCAGCTTATAAGTGTAGTAGAAGATAAAGAGGAATTACAAGCTATTAAGGAATCTAACAGCTTTCAGCGTGAACAAGGGACACAGTTAGTAGATTGGATACAAGAGAAAATGAAGAGAAATGCTCAAAATATAAAAAAAGAGAATCGTTTTCATCATATTTTCACTGAAAAAATGGAGCAATTTAAAGATCGCCGTTCAGAATCTATTCAAGAGTGGTTAGACGAATCTAATGAAAGGATAGGGAATAGAGAACATCATGAATAAATATAAAATAATCATCATGTTAGTAATACTAATTGTTTACTTTTCTCCTATCATTGTTCATGCGGAAGGAAATATCGTTATACCTGGATTAGATTTAAATGTAAATACATCAGATAACCCAGAAGATGTATTTAGCTCTTTACAAATATTAATTTTGTTAACGGTTCTTTCTTTAGCACCCGCAATTCTTATTTTAATGACTAGCTTTACGAGAATTATTATTGTATTGTCCTTTGTAAGGAATGCTTTAGCAACACAGCAAATGCCGCCTAACCAAGTGCTTGTTGGCCTAGCTTTATTTTTAACCTTATTTGTTATGGGCCCAACATTTACTCAAGTGAATGAACAAGCACTTCAACCCTATTTAGACGGTAAGATAACACAGGAAGCTGCAATAGATGAAGCTGCAAAGCCGTTTAAAAACTTTATGATTAAACAAACACGAGAAAAGGATTTATTATTATTTTTCAATTATGCTAAAGTAGATCGACCTAATAATGTAGAGGATATTCCCTTAAGGATTATGGTTCCAGCTTTTGCAATTAGTGAATTGAAAACAGCCTTTCAAATGGGATTTATGATTTTTATACCATTTCTGATTATTGATATGGTTGTATCGAGCACATTGATGGCGATGGGAATGATGATGCTACCGCCTGTTATGATCTCTTTACCCTTTAAAATTCTACTTTTTATTATGGTAGACGGATGGTATTTAGTAGTCAAATCTTTACTAGAAAGCTTTCATTAGGGAGTGTAAAGAATGTCCCAAGATTTTGTTATTCATCTATTTGAACAAGCGGTATATACCATATTAATTGTTTCTGCACCAATGCTAGGACTTGGACTGTTAGTTGGTTTGTTGGTTAGTATCTTTCAAGCAACTACGCAGATTCAAGAACAAACCTTAGCGTTTATCCCGAAAATTGTCGCTGTATTATTAGCGGTTGTTATTTTTGGGCCATGGATGTTATCTCACTTATTAGGTTTTACTGAATCTATTTTTAATAATCTAAGCGCGTTTATAGGATGATTGGTGATAAAATGATTGAATTATCTAGCATCTATGTGTTTCTATTAACGTTAGTAAGATTAACTGCATTTTTTGTAACAGCTCCTGTCTTTTCAGCTAAAGGAGTTCCCGCACCATTTAAATTAGGATTTGGATTTTTTACTGCATTAGCTATTTTTCCTACTGTCAGCTTACATGCTGTTGAAATATCCTTAAATGGAACCTATGTTTTTTTAATTATTCAAGAAGCAATGATTGGTTTAGCAATTGGTTGGGTTGCACAATTATTATTTACAAGCATTCATGTTGCAGGTGCATTTATTGATATGCAGATTGGTTTTGCAATAGCGAATGTAATTGATCCACAAACAGGTGCACAAAGCCCATTAATGGGTAATTTTAAATATATGTTTGCAGTATTATTATTACTAACGCTTAACTGGCATCACTATTTTATTGATGGAATTGTATCAAGCTATCACTTTATTCCTGTAACTGGGGAATGGGTTTTTCATGTAAATAATGAACCTTTGATCGATTTTATTGTAGCAACCTTTTCAACGATGTTTTTGATTGCATTTAAAATGGCTGCACCAATTATTGGAACATTATTTTTAAGTGATGTGGCTTTAGGTATTGTTTCTAGAACCGTACCTCAATTAAATGTATTTGTTGTTGG
>JAENYW010000299.1 GCA_016841555.1 Tepidibacillus decaturensis | reverse complement strand
CATCAATATCCTTATAATCCCAGCATCCTGTAAGCGATGAAAAACATAATACTAATGTAATAAAAACCTTGGCAGTTTTAACCATTAAAATCCTACTTTCGCGAAAAAAATATCCTTAACATTATCCTTATTTGTATTTTTTACAATACAATTTGTAAATATTCTTTAAACCTAAATTATTCATTAACATTCTCATCATAAAAAATAGCCCATCATTTTTTTGAAATGGGCTACTCCTATTAATTTATCTACTTTTCTAATCTATTAAAATCACGTAAACCTTTCCGGGTCCATGAACACCGATGCTTAAGCTCATTTCAATATCGGCACTTCGACTTGGACCTGTTATAAAATTGATTAGTGAGGGCAATCCTTCCTTTTCATGTTTCTCATGAATCTGTTTTAGCGCACTGGTAATTCTAGGATAAATGTCCGTTGTATAAAGAAAGGTGATGGAAACCTTCGGAAGTAAGCTTACGCTTCTTCCCTGATCCCCTTGATTATATAAGAGGATTGTTCCTGTCTCTGCCAAACCCATTTCTGCGAAAGTAAAGCCTAAATCCGCTTGCTCAGCAAAATCCATCAGCTCCTGCTTATCTATAGTGGCTTCCCATTCTTTTATTTTTAATCCAACAGCTAACAGCTTTTCTTTTAGTCCTATTTCCTCTAATCTGTAGTCCTTCCACAAGAGTGCAGTTTCCGCACCTTCATCTTCAATCATTTTTATAATAGCAGCTTTTAGTTGATCATCACTTGTTACCCGTATCACATCTCCTGATAAAGAGGTCAAATTTTCCGTAAATAGAGCAACATAATCTTCATGACTATATTCCTTATACAAATGCTCCCAAGGCTGATCTGGATAAATAGGAGACTTTACATCACGAAGCCGTTCCCTGCCTAAACGATTAGCAATTTGATTGAAGAAATCTTCTCTACTCGCCATCTTGTTTCTCCCCTTTCTTTTCCCACCATTCACGAAAGGATTGATTAGGCGGCTTAGGCAGATCTTTACCCTTTGTCCATTTACCCAATACACTGGGAGCTTTTTTAATTATATCGCCTTCGGCAAAAGGTTTAAGCGCAGTGTCGGCTAAATTAATTCCAAATTGATAAATACTTGGATTCCCTGTTACCCACCCAAAGGTTTGAAATGCTTTCTTTTCTAACCAGGAAGCATTTCCCGAATCCACTACATCTCTTCGTAGCTTTACTAAATAATCATCTAAAGGTATACCAACTGGACAGGTTTCTGAGCAAGCTCCGCATAGTGAACAAGCAAAGGGAAGCTCCTTCCAATCATCCAATCCTTCTAATAGGGGGGTTAAAACAGAACCGATAGGCCCGCTGTATACGGAACCGTATGCATGACCACCGATATGACGATATACAGGACAATGATTAAGACAAGCACCACATCGGATACAGTGAAGGATATTTTGGTACTCTGTACCTAAAATTTGTGAGCGTCCATTGTCTAAAATGATAATATGCATTTCTTCAGGTCCATCTACATCTGCCTTTCGTTTAGGCCCAGTGATGCCTGTTAAATAGGTTGTAATCTTTTGTCCTGTTGCCGATCTAGGTAGAAGTGAAATCAACGTATCCAACGATTCCCAATCTGGAACAATCCGTTCCATTCCCATAGTTACAACATGGACTTTTGGCACTGTCGTACTTAATCTAGCATTTCCTTCGTTACTAACTAATACAATGGAACCTGATTCTGCAACGGCAAAATTAGCACCCGACAATCCGATATCTGCCTGTAAAAACTTTTCTCGAAGAACTTTCCGAGCAAAGGAAGCCAAAATTTGCGGATCATCAGGTATTTCTTCGCCAGCAACTTTAGAGAACAATTCTGCTACTTGTTCTTTATTTTTATGAATAGCGGGTACAATAATATGGGAGGGTGTTTCCTTTGCTAGTTGAATAATATATTCTCCTAGATCCGATTCAATCGCTTCAATGCCAATGGCTTCAAGCGCTTGGTTTAGATGTATTTCTTCAGAAACCATTGATTTTGATTTAATGACGGATTTTGCTTCTTTCTCAATGGCTAAGCGGGTAATGTATTCTACTGCTTCCTCCTTCGTCTTAGCGAAAAAAACGTTAGCTCCTTGCTTTTCAGCATTTTTTGCAAATTGTTCCAAATAACTGTCCAGATTTTCAATCGTATGACGACGTATTTCTTCTCCACGTTTTCGCCAATCTTCCCAGTTCTCTAATAATTCACTTTGCGTTTTTTTTCCTTCTCTTAGTTTTTCCTGCGCATCAACTAGAGCTTTCCTGAGAAAATCGTCATGAAGTGCCTGATCAACACGTTCATAAAAACCAGCCTTTTGTTGACCCATTAAAGTCCACATCCTTCCGCCAAAACTTCAGCCACATGTAGGCTTCTTAGCTCTTGACCATTTCTGCTTAATCGCCCTTTTATATTCATTACACATGCCATATCAGAACCAATTAAAATTTCAGCATCGGTTTCCTCGATATGTTCCGTTTTTTCTTGAACCATAGCCACAGAAATCTCAGGCATTTTAATCGAAAAAGTACCTCCAAATCCGCAACAGTCCTCCTTTAAAGGCAAATCAATCATCTCTAGTCCTTTAACATGACTTAACAATAGCAAAGGTTCCTCAATCACTTTTATCTGCCTTGTCATATGGCAGGATTGGTGATAAGTAGCCTTTGCCTTTAATTCGGCTCCAATATCCGATACCTTCAGTACTTTTACAAGAAACTCAGAAAATTCATAGGTTCGATTCGCTAAATCAATTGCCTTTTGCTGCCATTCAGGCTCATCCTTTAATAAATCGATATAGGTTTCTCTAACCATTCCAGCACACGATCCGGCTAGAAAAATAACATATTCACTATTTTTGAACACTTCAATCATATGCTTTGCTGCTCTTTTTGTCGCTTCGTGATGACCACTGTTATAGGCAGGCTGTCCACAACAGGTTTGTTTTTTTGGAAAATCCAATTCCACCCCTAATTTTTCTAAGACCTTTACAGCACTAATTCCCACATTGGCAAACATGCTATCTGCGATACAGGTTATAAAAAGGGAAGCTTTCATCGTAGGTCGTCTCCTTTCATAGGCACGCTTCTATTTTAACTTACAATTTGATGTAAGGTATGATCGTTTTTTTTATGTAAAAGGGGCATTCTCCCAAGGGGGAGAATGCCTGTCAAAGCTAGTTTTCTACTTCATTCGATCATGCTATTTTTTGATGTTTTGTTGATAGGTTATAGTTGTTTTATTGTTTTTGGAAGACAAAACATACATCCACATCACAATAATGGCTCCAATAAGGATTGAACCAAGTATTCCAAATCCAGAAAAACCATATAATAACGCAAGTCCAATGGCACCACCCAATAATACATAATAGGTCATTGGAATTAATGTTTTACGTATCATATC
>JAENYW010000298.1 GCA_016841555.1 Tepidibacillus decaturensis | reverse complement strand
CAATGACAGAAGAAAATGGTCGATTAATAATGGAGGAAAAAACCATCATTTCTAACTGACGAAAGTCTTCTTCTCCTCTCTTTTCAAATATCTCAGAAATTGTCATTTTTTCCCTTTTTTCTATTTCCTGATCGGTATCAACGAAGTCTAATTCTAGCTTTTTTGCCAATTCTATCCCAACCGTCGATTTACCACTACCCATAAAACCAATTAAGATAATATGCTTAATTATCATGATACATCCTTTCCTAAAAATATCTTTCTTCCCCTTAATGTTTAAGTGCCATTTTCGTAAATTCCTCTACATCCTTAGACGTACCCATTACCAATAAAATATCTCCTCTTTCAAACCTTGTATCCCCATGTGGAAGGATGGTTTCTCCATTTTTGTATACTGAAAGCACTAATACATCTCCTGGTAGTCGGATATTTCGAAGATGGATATCTATTAATATAGGATTTAAAAGCTCTACCTCCTCCATATGTAAATCACGTTTATCTTCTAATATTGACGCAGCGACAGGATGGCGAACCATATTTTCAATCAGATTGACAGTAGATAATTGTGGATTCACCACTCGAATCAACTCATAGTTATAAGCCTTCTCAATTAAACTAGGATCACTTAACAAGACAATTACCTGACGTTTAGGATAAAGCTTGACGATTAGCTTAGAAATCTTAAAATTAATATCATCATTTCCTGTTGCAATAACCACTGCCTTTGCGTTATTCAACTCGATTTCTTCAAGTAATTGTCTATCTGTTGCATCTCCCCAAACAATTTCTATTCCTGTCGTCATCATTTCTTCTGCTTTGTCCCTTTTTGACTCTAATAGTAAAACATGTAATCCTAATTTAACAAGTCTTCTAGCCAAAAAGATTGCCCGTTTTGTTGAACCAATAATAACGACATGCTTTTCTTCCTCATTTTCTTCTATTGTTGGAATCATTCTTCCAAATAGAATTGGGGATACTAAGCTGGTTAAAATGGAAACCAATAGGATTGCAGCACTCACTTCTTGGGATATCGCACCAATTTGCACACCTATTGCGGCAGCTGCGATAGTAAGACTTAATTTTGACGTAAGTAGCAGTCCACCTGCCACTGCCTTCTTCCAAGGAAAAACTAGCTTCAATAATAATGCTGGAATCCCTTTTACTATATAGACTAAGATAAATAAAATCGGAACCAATAGTAATCCTCTTGGATTATTTATCAGCGTACTTATATCAAAATTAACACCTACTAAAATAAAAAAGGTAGGAATTAGAAATCCAAAGCCAATGGCATCTAGCTTATGATGAATATCCTCTCTTTTCGATTTGCTGGCTAAGGAGATAACGGTGCCAGCGAGAAATGCACCCAGTATCATTTCTACACCCAGCTTATCCGATAAAACCAGAAAAAGCAGCATAACTGCAAATGCTCCACGTATCCCTATTTGTGTTGTACCATGAGTTAGCTCTTGAAAAAAAGAGGTTTGACGCATTTTATCACTAAGTCGATATAATATAAATACTAATAATAACAAACCAAAAACTAACAATATTTCAGCATTTACTCCTCCTTGAAAGAGGGATACTGCAACAGAGATTAATAGCATCGTAACAAAATCAGCTACTACTGCTCCAGTAATGATGTACTGTCCATATTTAGTACTAGATATCCTTTTTTCCTTCAATATTGGTACAACTATTCCAAGGGAAGTGGTTCCTAAAATAAGCGACATTAGCAACGAATCCTTTACCAATCCATATTGCATCATCATAAAGGAGACACCATAGGCTAAGCTTAAGGTAATCATTAGAATGAGAAAAGAAAGAAATAACGGATGGCGAAAAACAGATGAGGTTTGTTCCCTATCAGTAGCCATTTTACTTTTGAATGAAAAAATCCCAAAATCAATTTCTAACCCTGCTACAAACATTAAATATGCCAAGCCGAAGAATTGGATAAACTTCAATGATTCATCCATAACAATAATATCAAAGCCACTTTTTCCAATAATCATACCAACTATAATTTCCCCAACTACAACAGGTATATAAATCCTTCTTATTCTTTTTATCATTATAGGTACTAAAAATGATAATACGGTAACTAGCAATAATGGTGTTAATGAGATTTGATGCTCCAACCCTATCACTTCCATTCATGAGATATAATTACCCATATTATAATATGATAACAAAAATATATATAGTTTCAACATTTTTAACGTATATTTCTTACTTTAAAGGAGACTATAATTAATGTAATACGTTGGGCTATAGCCAAGTGGTAAGGCAACGGACTTTGACTCCGTCATTCGTTGGTTCAAATCCAGCTAGCCCAGCCAATAGCTTAAACTGATAAAACCGAAGATAAACACCAAATACAGTCTATTTTTTAGATAGGTCGATACATCATGTACCGATCTTTTTTAGTGTGCGTAAGCCTATCTCTATCTATTTCCATATATTAATTATATACAATCTTATATATCTATTGTAATATGATTGATGTATCTTATAATAGAAAAGGTGATTAGATTGAAATGGATGCTACTTTTAGTCGCCATGTCATATCTATATTATCGTGCCCACAAAAACACCTATCATCCTAACCTCAAGCATATTCAAATTACTCTAAACAACGTAAAAAAAGCAGATCCTATTAAAATTTTACATCTATCTGATTTGCATATGGAAAACATATCTGTAACACCAGAGAAACTATATGAACAGCTTAAGGGTAATAAAATTGACATTATTGCATTGACTGGTGATTATTTGGACCGTGCACGTAATATAGGTAAATTTCTAACGTATCTTGATGTACTGCATCAATTACAACCGAAGCATGGTATATACGCTGTATTTGGTAATCATGATTATCTTTTAAGAGGAAAAATCCAAGCCTTTCAAAACACAATAGAAAACACTGGTGTCATTGTTTTACGAAATGAAAATAGAGAAATAGTAGTAAACGGACATAAAATCAACATGATAGGCATTGATGATTTTAGTACCAAAAGAAGTGATATAGAAGCATCCTATCAAGGAATTAATACAGGAATTAATCTTGTGTTAACCCATGATCCAAATATCGTACTTTATATGGAAGATTATCATTTTGATTATCTATTATCTGGTCATTTTCATGGTGGACAAATTCATTGGCCGAAGCCTTACCACCTAATAAAAATGGGGAAGCTAGCACGTAAAAAAATAATTAGAGGATTGCATTTTCAGCAAGAGAAGCCCTTTTATATTAGTGAAGGGCTAGGTCAAACAGGGTTAAATATTCGTTTGCGTTCTAAACCAGAGATTACCCTGCATACTTTATCTACTGAACTGTAAAATATGTGAACTCTTTCAGCTAAAGCTGAACATCGGGGAGTGAATCATAAAAAAGGCTTAGCCATCTGAAATTGATATGCTCCCCTTGTGGTAGACAGTTAAAATAATAAAACTGTTTACTACA
>JAENYW010000297.1 GCA_016841555.1 Tepidibacillus decaturensis | reverse complement strand
CATCCTACGAAAATCCCAGCAATGGTTTGTTCTTGCTTTTCGGAAGTTGAATCTTCTTGTGGATTATCTGACTCTAAATCATCTTCCATATCACCATCCATAGACACTTCATCTTCGTTTTGTTCTTGGTCTTCTACTTCAGGTAAATCTTGCGGATCTGATGTAGGTACACCACGTTGATTGTCACAGGCAACCACAAACAATAATGAACACAGAATCAAAACCACTAATAAAATTTTTCTTGTTTTTCAAAAATATCTCTCCTTTCTACTCTACATTCTATACTATAGACTCATATTTGTTCCATATAAAATAGTAAACATCACTAGCCTTTTGAAATTCAATTTACTTAAACTTATTTTTATTAAAAAAATAACAAAAAAAAAGGAATATGGTAAAATTTGTCGAACAGGTTATAGTCAAATAATTAAATTAGAGGCCTATTATTATTAAGCATATATGAATTATCAACAATTAGTTTGAAATCTAAGAAGAAAAGGCAAACCGTTCGAAAGGAGGGGACGCAAAGCTAAAGGGCCTTTAATATGGCAGCCAGTTTTCTAGCTTAGATTATTATATTGAAAGAAAAATGTAATTCTTCTTTCAAAACGAAAAACAATTTAAATGGCATAAAGATCTCAGGAGGATAAAGAATGAATCAGCCCATAAAATCAAAAAGTCTTAACAAAAAAATCATGCTTTCAATTTCATTAATCGCTTTAACAACATTTATTTTGGTGGGACTTATTTTTAATCATTTTTCAAAGAATATAATAATAGACTCAACTTATTCTAAGCTTTCGATGGAAGCAAAATTAGCATCGAGCGAAATAAATGAATTTCTCTCCAATAGTAAAGTGCTTGTAGAACAAATGACAACCAATGAGCAATTTATATCTTATATTAACTCTGTTAAAACTCGGGAGGAAACTAAAATTCACCCTTTATATAAAGATGTTGTTGCTTCTTTAGCACGTATAAAAAAAACAAATGATAATCTGGCATTAGTTTGGCTTGTTCCTCGGAAATCAAGCTATTTGGTTACTGATGACGAATGGGATAGTCCTTTAACCTTCGTCGTTGAAGAAAGGCCTTGGTTTAAAACTTTACTTGAAAAAAGAAGTGTTTTCTTTACAGAGCCTTACCTGGATACAGTAACAGGTAAAATGGTATTAAGTGTAGTAGCTCCTATTTTTGATGAAAAAAATGAAATCTCTGGAGCAGTAGCTATAGATTTAATGCTTGACCAACTTCCGTCAATACTAAATAACATTAAAATAGGTGAATCCGGCTATGTATTTTTAATCAATAAAGAGGGTGACTTTCTATTTTATAACAACGATGAAGAGATGCTGGATAAAAATATAATGGAGATTAGTGAAGACATTGGAAACAAAATGATTATTGGAGAAACAGGGACAGGTCAATTATCGTTAGATGATGAAACAAAATTTATTGGATATTCAAATATCCCCAGCTCAGGATGGTCAGTAGGTGCGGTAATCAATGAAAAAGAATTTATGAATCAAATCTCATTCATGAATTCTATTGTGTTTGCCGTATGTTTGATAGGAATTTTATTATTTGCTATTTTTTCTTTAAGAATATCATTGTCAATAACTAAACCATTAAGAAAAGCGATTGAACAATGTAATGAGATTGAAAAAGGCAATATCACTTATATAATAGATGATAAATATGTAAAAAGAAAAGATGAAATAGGTATATTGGCACATGCTTTCAAAGGTATGACATCCAATATCCAGATGCAAGCAGACCATGCAAAAAACATAGCTGAAGGAAACCTATCAATAATTGTAGACCCTAAATCAGATGAAGATGTCTTAAATATAAGTTTAAATCAGATTATCTATGAACTACGAAGATTAACAGAAGAATCAAATATGATTTCACAAGCCGCTATTGAAGGGAATCTAAAAGTACGTGGGGACGCAGATAAATTTAAGGGGGGGTATTTTGACATTATTTCAGGGATGAATAAAACCCTAGATGCAATATCAAAGCCTTTAGAGGTAGGAATAGAATTTATTATTGGTTTAGCAGACGGAACACAAATGGAGTATATACCAGATGCAGATAATTACAAAGGTTACTACGGTGAACTAATCACAAATCTTAATAGTGTTTTAGAATCGTTATTAGGCATGCTAAATGAAGTTTCAAATTTAACAAGAGGCTCCTTAGAAGGAAATCTTAAATCTAGAGCAGATATATCAAAACTAATGGTGGATATGCAGAAATTGTTAAAGGTATAAATGATACACTAGATGCAGTTATAAAACCTGTACAAGAAGCGTCGACGGTATTACAGGAAATGTCTAATGGTAATCTTGGTGCAAGGGTTCTTGGAGAATACAAAGGAGACCATGCAATAATAAAGACTGCTCTAAATTCTACTGGAGAAACCATTCAAGGGTATATAGAAGAAATTTCAAATATCTTAGAATTTATGGCAGATAAAGATTTAACCTGTGGAATTGAAAAAGAGTACTTAGGTGACTTTATTAAACTTAAAGATTCCATTAATTATATATTAGAAAAATTTAATCATATATTATCAGAAATTAATGCTTCTGCCGAACAAGTAGAGAACGGAGCTAACCAAGTGGCCTCTTCCAGCCAGAACTTATCTCAGGGCTCATCAGAACAAGCAGGCTCAGTAGAAGAAATAAGCGCAAGTATTACACAAATGGCTGAGCAGACGAAGGAAAATGCGTCAAATGCAACAAAAGCCAATGAATTATCTATAAAAGCAAAAGAAGGGGCTCAAAATGGCAACACTCAAATGTCCGAAATGCTAAAGGCCATGAATGAAATAAAAGATTCTTCAAAAAATATCTCCAATATCATAAAAGTCATTGATGAAATAGCCTTCCAAACCAATATACTTGCATTAAATGCCGCTGTAGAAGCAGCAAGAGCTGGTGAACACGGGAAAGGTTTTGCTGTAGTCGCAGAAGAAGTTAGAAATCTAGCGGCAAGGAGTGCAAAAGCTGCAAATGAAACCACAGAGCTTATTGATAACACCATCAATAAGGTGGATGATGGTTACAAGATAGCAAACGAGACGGCAGTCGCCTTGGAGCAAATCGTCACAGGTGTTGCAAATACTGAAGAAATTGTTAGTATGATTGCGGATGCCTCAAGTGAACAGGCTAATGCCATAACTGAAATCAATCGGGGAATTGAACAGATCTCACAGGTCACTCAAAGTAATACGGCAACAGCAGAAGAAAGTGCATCAGCTAGTGAAGAAATGGCTGGACAAGCTCAAATGCTAAAAGGATCGATACAAGAATTTAAACTGAAAAATGCTACAAAAAATCTTTCAGGTAATTCTATCAATGTAAAAAAACTTGATGAACCTGAATCTGAGAGGGTAAAAGCAAATCTTGATATTACTTTGGATGACGATAGTTTTGGGAAATACTAAAGTTTATGCCTAATTCAA
>JAENYW010000296.1 GCA_016841555.1 Tepidibacillus decaturensis | reverse complement strand
GCCGACCACCCTTGAGAACCGATTCTATTATACATGACCATATTATACCATAATGCAATAAAAGGGAACATACTTTCTTAATGCTTTAACAGTGAATTCCTTACTCCAATTTTCTTTTAAATAATTACTCCACTGATTCAAAACTTCTTGAAGAAATAGTGAGATTTGATATAATAGGAATAAACGTTCTGCTTAATCTACTTATATGGATTTATATAAAATAATTTGAACAAAGGGGAGTTGAGAACATGGATCATGAAGAAAAGATATTTGAATTAATGACTAAGATGTATAGTGAAATGCAACAAGGATTTGAAGATGTGAACAATAAAATTGAAAAAGTAGATCGTGAATTACAAGGAACTAAGAATGAAGTAAAGGATGTTAAGAATGAAGTAAAAGATGTTAAAAACACTGTAACTCGTATTGAACATGATCACGGTCAGAAGTTGGGTGTCTTGTTTGATGGTTATAAGCAAAATTCGGACAAGCTGGATAGAATCGAAACCGAAGTTTCTAAACACGAAGAGATCATCTTAAGAAGAGTAAGATAAAGAAACTTCAAATCTTTTCTTTTCATACCCTAAGGATAGAACAATATGAATCTTATGCTAAATGTAAGTGAAATATCATAAGAGAAATTTCTTCATATGATATTCAAACAGGCACCTAAAATCTTTTATGGTCATATGCTGAATCGAAGGAGTGTTGACTATGCCTTGGCAATATAAAATCGGTTATTTAATTGGGCAGCCTGTTGGTATTTCATTATCAAATGGTCAAGGAACATCGGGAATATTATGTGGTACATCTGGAAGGAAACTGCTTGTGATGGAATACTTATATCAAGCACAATTCGCCTTAAAACAATACAATTTTACTATGATTCAGGATATAAATGGATTTCCACCTTGTCCACATCAAAACCGTCTATATTAGTTACAATATCCCTCTTTATTACCTAAAGAGGGATAAGTTTTTTGTGGGCAAAGCTTCTTACAGCTCTATCAATTCTTTTGTGAAGGAAGTTAGCAATTCTGCTCGTTCCGAGGAAACATATATATCATCTTCTATCCTTACCCCACCGATAGCTGGCAGATAGATACCAGGTTCAATCGTAAATACCATTCCATTAATGATAAGACTATTATTCTTATGATGTACTGATGGAGATTCATGAATATCTAACCCTAAGCCATGACCGATTCGGTGCATAAAAAATTCTCCGTATCCTTTTTCTGTAATGTAATTTCTTGCTGCTAAATCAATTTGTTTTAACGGAATATCTGGTCTAACTTCATTTATCGCTATTTGCTGGGCGTTTTTTACGGTTAAATAAATTTCCTTTTGCTTTTCAGTTGGACTTCCTACTATGATCGTCCTTGATATATCAGAGCAGTAACCGTTTATGACAACTCCGAGATCAAATAATACAAAATCCCCTTTTTTTACTGTTTCTTTTCCTGGCTTACCGTGGGGTAAAGCTGATTTTTCCCCAGCTAAAACCATAGTGTCAAAGGACATTTTTTCGATTCCTTGTTTTTTTAACTGATATTCTATATCTGCGATTATTTGTAATTCGCTTTTTCCTATTTGTACTGCATTGATCCCTATTTGAATGGCTCGGTCTGCCCACTTAGCCGCTTCTTTCATATAGCTTAACTCTAGTTGATCTTTGACTAAGCGTAGATTCATTAATCCGCTTTCTATATCTACGAGATCTGTTATATTCAGTAGTTGTTTTAACCATAATGCTGTTTTGAAGCTGATATTATCTGTTTCAATACCAAAGGGTAAATCTGAGCTTACATGTATATGTTTAATGATGGTTAGTTCAGGTCCTTCACTATCTGAATATCCGTATAAATGCTTTAAAAAGGTTAACCTTTTTGCTTCATGTAAGTCCAATTCAGGTAAGATTAATATTGGTTCCTGATTCTTAAGTAAAAATAAACCCATAAATCGTTCATGTGGGTTTGAATAAAAATTAGTTAAGTAATATATATTTGCAGGGGATGTAATCATTACTCCCTGCAGTTGATTTTTCTCCATCCAATGATAAAAATGATTTAATCTTCTTATATAAATTTGGTCCATAATCCTCCTCCTAAAAAAAGATATGATTTGGTAATTATATCATATTGAATTAGAAAAAATAAAATTAGTCTTTAGGCTATATTTTTCGAGAAAATGATGATAACATATTACATGCATCAGAAAGAGGAAAGGCGACTTTTAATCGCCTTTCCTTGAGAAATTTTAAGAAGCTTTCCATTTATTCGGTGTAAAATGATCAGGTGCAATTTTAGCTTTCATTTTCATTAACAAATAGTATGATATTGCAGTTACAAGTAGAGATTGTACAGCCGGTATACCAATTGGGTTAACATATTGTGTATAATAACCAAATAAAGTACCAATTATGATAGCAATGGTGGCCATCATGTTCCATCCTGGATTATCTGTCCATTCTTGGTCCCTAATCAAGAAAAAGTCTATAAATATGACAGCAGCAACTGTTGGAAATAGTAATGCTGTCATATACAGAAAATCCATGAAATAATTCAAGATGCCTGCTATTGCTATCAGTATAGCTAATATCGTTCCGATGAATGTAAGGATGGCTCTGCCTTTTCCGGAATTAACGTTGAATAGATTGGATAGGGCTAATCCCATACTATAATTATTTACTAATTGACTCGTCCACGTGGCAAGCCACAGAATGAGAAAGCCCCAAAAAGGAAATCCAAGATTAATCATTACTTTTACAATATCCGCATCCCCTACACCTACTGACATGATTGCCCCAACATAGAATAACGGGAAACCTACTGCAATAATTCCTAAAGGAATCAATATGTTGTCTTTGGCTTTTGGTTTAGCGTACCTAGTATAATCAGAAACTAATACCCATTGAACTACATTCACTCCTACTACTAAACTTATTCCACCCAATAAAGTCATACTAGGTTCGGGTGACCAGGAAGATATGGTGTCCCATCCGATATTCTTAAAGGAAAGATAAATACCTACAATAATCAGTAATAGCCCTGAAGGTACTGCCAGATAATCTGTCCATTTCATTGAAGAATAACCAATGATAGAAGGTAATGCAAAAATTAATCCGATCATTACTGTGATAACGATCCAAAGAGCATGTTGAGCTTCATAGTCTATAGCCAACATTGCTGATATAGCATTACTAGCTACTGCAGTCTGCACTGCCCACCATCCCGTACCTACAATAAATATACTTAATGCAACAATAACCTTTGCTTGTACTGCACCAAAGCTTGATCGGGCAATGACAGATGAAGCCCGCCCTGTCTTTGCTCCAATATATCCTTGCAGTGCATTACCTGGCCATTGAATGAAAACTAAAGCAAAAAACAAGATCCATAATATTGATGATAAATTAAAACTGACGGTTAACATCGCACCAACCATTAATACAGGAATAGTAAATTCTAGTCCT
>JAENYW010000295.1 GCA_016841555.1 Tepidibacillus decaturensis | reverse complement strand
TACCAATCATGTCTGGCTGCAGGTAAATCTTTAGATTGCCATTGATAACCACCGTATTCATCGAAAAGCGTTAGAATTCCCGTTTGGGCACCATATTTATATTCGTAAAGATAGATACGTTCATTATCATCAACCTGAAGGTCTATATTCCTATAGCTGTTTTGACTTCCAGTGTTATAGCTCCACTTCATATCCCCATCTTCATCAAATGCGTAAAGATTATCAAATAGAGCATAAATCGTATCATTGACCTCAACAATTCCTTGAATAGGATAAATTCCTCTATCAAAGTACCATTCTTCATCTCCGTCATCAGCATTAAGTGCTATGATTTCATAGTCAGATTGTAATATGACGGTATTATCAATCTTGTTCACTAAATATTGCGAACGGTTAGTATGTCTATCTTCATAGTAATCTTTATCTTCTTCAAGAAGGAAGCTATAGTGATCCTTTTCATATGGATCAAAATCATATTTCCAATTGATACTCCCATTTCGATAATCAATAGAATATATCGTGTATTCATCCTTTATGTAGATGTCTCCATCTTCATCAAATAAGATTGGGTATTCATTTTGCTCAGAAGTAAAGCTATAGCCATCAAATTTCAAATCTCTTGACCATTTGATTGAGCCACTAGGCTTGATGGCATATAATTTATATTTATTATACTCTTTTGTTTCTCCTAAAACGTAAATAATGCCATTGGAACCGATAACAGGCTTCATATCGTAAGGAACTTTTATCTCTAGACTCCGTTTCCTATCACCGTCTTCTTCGAATATTATAAAACGATCTTCTGTGGTAGTATATATTTGCCCGTCTTCATCTACAATAATTGAATTTAAAAACTCATTATTTGATAATTTCAAGGTGATTTCTTTCTCTTTTCTACCTGTAGCTTTATCAAGTAATATAATGTTATCTGTTTGCCTATACGTACTAGTTAAATAGATATAATCATCAGAAACAAAAAAAAGATTAAAATCTCTATCTCTAAGATAATAATCCCACATTACATTACCGTTAGAATGTAATGCGATAATATAAGATACATTATCCCCTCCATTCGATAAATAAATCGTTCCATCTTTATCAAATATGATATCTTGAAGAAAATCACCTTTTTTTGCCTGATAATTCCATTTTTCAATTAATTGATATTGATATTGATAAGTATTATTAGCTTCTACAGAATAAGAAGTTGTTTGGATTATTATCATACTGAACATGATAATGACGATTATAGTAGAAATTTTATTTTTACTCATCATATTCCCCCTGCATTTCCTTTATATCAATCATTTGCCTTTATACCTTTTATATCATTCTATTTCCTACCTCATTATCCCTGTTAATAAATGATTATATTTTATTTTTATTAAAAACTATTAAACTTTTTCATTTATATCGTGATAAAATGTCACTTTCTCCTTTTGTTCCTATTTGCATGTTAGTTTAAATTGCCATATATTTAATGATTTTAGATATTATCAAATGCCTATAATTCGTATATAATCGTATATGTGTGTAAAAATAGCTAATTTAAAATATGAAGGAAAAGGTGTAAGCGAATGAGTATTTTAACAGTAAAAAATATAAGCCATGGATTTGGTGATCGTGGAATTTTTCATGATGTCTCCTTTCGACTTTTAAAAGGAGAACACGTTGGACTAATAGGTGCTAATGGCGAAGGTAAATCCACTTTTATGAACATCATTACAAGAAAATTAGAACCTGACGAAGGTAAAATTGAATGGTCTAAAAACGTTAGAGTTGGATATCTTGATCAACATACCATTCTTGAAAAAGGATTGACTATCCGCGATGTCCTAAAAAGCGCCTTCCAGTACCTTTTTGACACAGAAAAAAACATGAATCACCTATATGAGAAGATGGGAGATGCTTCTCCAGAGGATTTGGAACAAATGCTAGAGGATGTAGGAATTTATCAGGATATGTTAACGAATAATGATTTTTATACAATTGATGCGAAGGTAGAAGAAATTGCTCGTGGTCTAGGATTAGAGGAAATCGGTCTTGAAAAGGATGTAGAGGATTTAAGTGGTGGACAGAGAACGAAGGTTTTATTAGCAAAGCTATTGCTTGAAAAGCCAGATATTTTATTATTGGACGAGCCAACAAACTTTCTTGATGAGCAGCATATTATATGGTTAAAGCGTTACCTACAGGACTATGAAAATGCATTTATTCTTATTTCACATGACATTCCATTTCTTAATAGTGTAATCAATTTGATTTATCATGTGGAAAATCAAGAGTTAAGTCGTTATGTGGGGGACTATGATCATTTTCTTCAAACCTATGAAGTAAAGAAGCAGCAAATGGAAGCTGCCTATAAAAAGCAACAGCAGGAAATTGCAGAGCTGAAGGATTTTGTTGCTAGAAACAAGGCAAGAGTCTCTACAAGAAATATGGCAATGTCTCGTCAGAAAAAGCTTGATAAGATGGAAGTGATTGAGCTTGCAAAGGATAAACCAAAGCCACAATTTCAATTCAAGGAAGCTAGAGCATCCGGAAAGCTTATTTTTGAAACAAAGGATCTTGTTATCGGATATGATGAGCCTTTGTCTAAGCCTTTGAATCTGAGAATGGAACGAGGACAGAAAATTGCTATGGTTGGAGCCAATGGTATTGGAAAAACAACGCTACTGAGAAGTATATTAGGAGAAAACAAACCTATTTCTGGCTCTGTAGAGCTTGGTGATTACCTATACATTGGATATTTTGAGCAAGAAATGAGAAATACAAGTAATAAAACCTGTATTGAAGAATTTTGGAGCGACTTTCCGGCTTATACTCAATATGAAGTTCGTGCAGCATTAGCAAAATGCGGTTTAACAACAAAGCATATAGAGAGTCAAGTTGTTGTATTAAGTGGTGGAGAAAAGGCTAAAGTACGTTTGGCAAAGCTAATAAACAAGGAAACTAACTTACTTGTATTGGATGAGCCTACTAATCACTTGGATGTAGAAGCAAAGGAAGAACTTAAACGTGCCATAAAGGATTATAAAGGTAGTATCCTATTAATAAGTCACGAGCCCGAATTTTATCAAGATGTTGTTACTGACATTTGGAACGGTGAAGCTTGGACAACTAAATTAGTTTAGTTTATAACAAAACCTCCGTTAAAAAACGGAGGTTTTGTTACTATAGATTTATTCCTTAGTCGCTTCAAAGGCAATCTCATAAGCATCCATTATTGCTTGTCGTTCACTGGAATCTGTGATACTAACGATATCTTCTCCCTCTACTCTCATAAGAAACCTATCTTTATTTGCGGATAATAAGACGTATTTTTTTTCATCCATTTCAAAAAGAGCTTGAACATCATAAACCTGTTCATTTCCTTCATCATCGACTACAGTAACTTGATCTAATATCCTTTTATCTGTTTCCATCGTATGACCCTCCAACATTAAGATACTGTTACTATTCCCGATGGAGGTTGCTTCTATTACTACA
>JAENYW010000294.1 GCA_016841555.1 Tepidibacillus decaturensis | reverse complement strand
TCCCAACAAGTACAACAAGCTCAATCATTCGACTTACTTTATCTACTATTTCTTTTTTAGCTATTTTTTTCATTCGAAGACCAAAAGCGATATTTTCTTTGACCGTCATATTTGGAAAAAGCGCATAGGATTGAAATACCATGCTAATATTTCTGTCCTTTAGTGTTAGTTGAGTGATATTTTCTCCATCTACCATAATTGCTCCACTTTCGATTTCTGTTAAGCCTGCAATACTTCTAAGAAGCGTACTCTTTCCACACCCAGAAGGACCAAGTAAGGTGATAAATTCCCCTTTATTAATGGAAAAGGAAAGATTCTCAAAAATAATTATATCTCCATATTTTTTCGTTAGATTCTCTACTTGTACAAAATTCACTTCAAGCCCTCCTTAAGATTCTGCTTTATTTATCAGCTTATTTATCTTTATAATGAAGCCCGATAGGATAAGAATAAAGGCAAAATAGGTAATGACAATAGCACTTGTAAAATGTCCACTTTCATTCTTTTTATTGAACAGATACACCTGTACCGTTTCATAATTCCCACCAGCTAAAATATTTGCAAGGACAAATTCTCCAAAAAGAATGGAAAAAGCTAATAATGTAGAAACCATAACACCCTTTATCATATTAGGTAGAATAATATATACAAAGGCTTGTGCCTTTGTTGCGTTTAATAGTTGAGCAGCTTCCATCAAATCCTGAACGTTAATTGTCTTTAAACTATTTTTTATCCCTTGATACATAAAAGGAAGAATAACAATAAAATAAGCTCCAACTAATATCCAAATCGTTCCTGCTATAGGAAAGGGGTCTGTACTATACAGCTTAAGCAGTCCAACGGCAGAAACTACACCAGGCATTGCAAATGGTAGCATCACAAGGATATTCATTATTTTTTCTAGTTTTGGGAAATACACAATGACGATGAATACAGTTGGAATCATGATAAGTAAGCTAATGATTAGAGATAAAGAGGTTGCTGCAAACGACCTCCCC
Organism: Tepidibacillus decaturensis; assembly: GCA_016841555.1. Classification (GTDB taxonomy): domain Bacteria; phylum Bacillota; class Bacilli; order Tepidibacillales; family Tepidibacillaceae; genus JAENYW01. The sequence goes on along the minus strand of JAENYW010000294.1, from coordinate 2,507 downwards.
AATGCCTCAAGAAATCGAAAATCCTTAAACAATAAACCATACCATTTTATTGTTACGCCATGTGGAAGAATGGTGTTCTGCCATTTTGTAGAAATAGAATAAAGAAAAGTCGCAAGCAATGGTATAAAGAGGTACGCTAGGATAAATAGCATCACGACATAATGTTTTAGATTTTTCTTATTCATCGTATTGTCCCTTTCTAAGCTTTAACATCATTTCATTAAAAATGGTTAGTGTCATAAGGATAAGTGCAAGAATAATTGCCAAAGCACTTGCCATATTCGGGTTTAAAAATATATCTCCAGATATTAATGCACCAATTCTTATCGTTAGCAAATTATAATTACCTGCTGTTAATGCATATGCTGTTGCATAAGCTCCCATTGCATTTGCAAAAAGCAAGCTAAAGGTTCCAAGAATACTTGGCAGTAATACAGGAAGTCCTATATATCGCCAAAAGGAAAGCTTTGTCGCTCCAAGCATACTAGCTGCCTCTTTCCATTCTTCCTTAATCCCATCAAAGGATGGATAGAGAAGTAAAATACCTAAGGGAGTTTGAAAATAAATATACACAACAATAAGACCTATTCCAGAATATAAATTAAAGCTTTGTAGCAATTCTATATCAAGCTGCTTAAATAAAATGGTAAACAAACCGTTATAGCCTAAAATAATCATAAATGCAAAGGCCAAGGGTACACCTGCAAAATTTGATGTCATATTAGAAAGCATTATCACCTTTTCCCTGACTCTTGAAGATAACCTAGTAATCGAATATGCTCCAAGAAAAGAGACAAGTATTGCAATAATGCTTGAGTAGAAGGAAATATACATACTATTTTTTATACCTTGAAGATAAAAAGCATTTTGAAGGACAGCACTATACTGATGAAACGTATAGGTACCATTTGCACTTTTAAAGCTACTATCTAATATAGAGAATAGCGGAAGTAATTCAAATGCCAGAATAATGAGGATAAAGGGAATTAATCCTACGTACATAAGTACCTTATCTTGTTTTTTAATCATTAGATTAAGCCACTCCTTTTGCTGTGTAAACCATGTAAAATGGGAAGACATTCTGCTAATCGCAGAATGTCAGATCAATATCTATCATTTTATCGGAAATAGCAAGGTTTAAGATTCTACAGATAATGGGTGCTAACATTAGCTGTGGAATTTCTTCTTTTACATCCATCTTTTTAAAGCAAGCACCTATTGTCCATAATGGAACAATCCTCTCATCTGCTCCAATACCTCCATGATTTGCATAGGCATTCATTCCATGATCTGCAGTAATCATAATATGATAGCCTTCCTTTATCCATAAAGGAATATACTTGGAAAGAAGGGTATCTACTTCTGTAACTTTATTATGATATTCCTTCGTTTCACTACCATATCGATGACCAACATCATCGATGCCCATCGGATGGATAAGGAGAAAATCAGGGTCAACCTTTCTTCTCAATATTTCCCCATCTATCAATAAATGACTATCAGGATACGTATCTTCAAAATAGAATTTTCCATATTGGATTACTTGACTTTCATCCGCCTGTTCACGATCTGAAATTGCATCAAAGGGGGATTTGTTATATAATTCGCTAATCCAATAGTAAGCTGCTGCTGCAGTTTTCAGTCCTTTTTCCCTCGCTAAATGGAATATACTTCTCTCATGTGACCTTCTGACCACCTGATTATTAACGATACCATTTATATAAGGAGCTGTTCCAGTAAGGATTGCTTCATAAAGCGGTCTTGAAAGAGTAGGAAGCTCAGCTTTTACTTGGTACAAATCTGCAATGTTATTTTCTACTAGATGCTGCATATATCCCATTCTTTTTATAGCTGTTTCATAGTTTAGTCCATCTAGGATAACGAGTATGACTTTATTTTTCATCTTTATTTCACATGAACAAGTACATTTTCCTGCCACATTTGAGGAAGTACTTTTGTTGTCTCGTTCCATGCATCAAAATTCTGTAATGGTTTTGCATTTTTATATTGTTCTTGAGGAAGCATTATTTTTTGTACTTCTTCTGGAATGACTACATTGCTTCTAATTGGGCGCGCATACCCTTTTGCAAGGTTAATTTGTCCTTCATCACTTAAAATATATTCTCTCGCAAGCATTGCTGCGTGTGGATGTGGAGCATATTTATTAATAATCGTAGCATAACCACTAACAATAGAACCTTCTTCAGGAATGCTAACCTCGTAATCATCTTTTCCTAATGTGTCTCTATAATTTAATGCATTGAAATCCCATAAAACCCCTACTTCAACTTCTCCCTTTTCAATGCTTGCAACGGTAGGATTCGCAAAGGATAGTCTACCCTGTTTAGCAAGCTCCGCAAAGAAATCAAGTGCTGGTTGAATGTCAGCTTCATTACCGCCAAGTGCCATTGCAGCAGCTAATACAGCGTTATTTGCTTGTGCTGCGGTCCCAACATCCCCAACAGATACTTTATAGTCTCCGTTTAATAGATCATCCCAGCTTTTAG
>JAENYW010000293.1 GCA_016841555.1 Tepidibacillus decaturensis | reverse complement strand
TTCCTTAATTGATTATTAATATTTTAAAATTGACCTGTCAAAAATCACCTTCACTCTTTCGTTCTATATACTGCATTTCGCATGTGGAAGCCATCTTTAATAATTGTAGCATCGATATTCTCTTTCGTAACAGCAATGGGATCTAGAGCATAATACGGTACATCTTTTTTACCATTATACATTGTTTTTTCTATCTCTAAGTCCTCTCCCTTTGCCAGCTTAATGGCTAATTCAGCTGCTATATCAGCAAGCTTTTCTATAGGTTTATAGACTGTCATATCTTGAGTACCTTCAACAATTCGTTGACAAGCCGCCAAATCAGCGTCCTGCCCTACCACGATCGACTTACCTGCCATTCTATACTCTGATAGAGCTTCAATTGTTCCTTCGGCAAGTCCATCATTCCCTGCAATAATTGCATCTATTGTTACCTTTTGCAGATAATTATCTACTACGTTAAAAGCATATTCCTTCATCCAATTAGGAGCCCATTCTTCATTTATAATAGTTACTTCTCCTTTTTCGATGTGTGAATATAATATTTTATCATATCCTTCTTTAATCATTTTCGTATTGTAATCGCTCTGAGCACCATTGATAATTAAGATACTACCAGTGGCAATTTTGCTTATAATATGAGATGCCATTAATTCTCCAACCTTTACATTGTCAAAAGACAAATAAACATCAATGTCTGAATTCAACACTAATCTGTCATAAGAAATTACCTTTACTCCTTCTTTTTTTGCCAGATCAACGGCGTTTGCCGCTTTTTCTAGATCATTTGGAACAATGATAAGAACGTCTATATCTTGCTCCAAAAGATAGCTAACCTGCTTTAACTGATCCTGATCATCATTATTCGCATTTTGAACAATGATATCTCCTCCAAGCTCTTTCACCTTTGCCATTAATATATCCCTATCTCTAATCCAACGTTCCTCTTTTAATGTACCTAGGGAGAAGCCTACTTTTATCATGTCGTCCTCTTCATCTTCATTGTTCAAAAGCTCATTTTGAATAGAATATCTAGTCGTTAAGCTTGATACAGTTAAGTAGGTAAGAGCTACTAATATAAAAATCAGCAATATGATTATAATATTTAAAAAGCTTTTTATTTTCATAAGGATATCACCTCACCTAAACGTTTAACATCAAATTAGTCTCGCTTTGTCTCCTCTGTATTCTGTGGGTGTCATTCCTATAATTTTTTTAAAAATTTTACTAAAATAATTCGGATCACTGTACCCTACCCTATAGCATATCTCCTTAATACTATTAGCAGGGTTCTTTAACAATTCCTTGGATTTTTCAATCCTTAAATCTGTAAGATAATCAACAAAATTCTTTCCTGTTGAGTCTTTGAAAAACTTACTGAAGTAATGGTAGCTCATGTTAATTTCTTTAGCAACATCATCTAATGTAATATTACTCTCGTAATGATGGTTAATAAAATCAATAGCTTCCAAAATTAATCCATTTAATTCATTCATCCTAGATTCTTCTAAAATAGCTATGAATCTTTTTAAGTAGTCAATGTAGCTAATTTTAAGCTCGCTCGTATTGTTAATTTTAAGAAGATTTATAATGAAATGTTGTATAGATATATTATTTCCTTCTATTTCATAAGGAATTGCTCTTCGTAATACAATTAATATTTCAATTAGTTTAGATTTTATTTTATCAATGTCATCTTTATAATTAGTGGTGAACCACCAAAAAATTTCATTTAAGGTTTCTAGAGTTCCCGTTATATTACCAGACAATATGTTATCTATAAGAACCTGTTCTTTGTTAGTTGAATAGGAATCCAATTTATCAGAAGACAAAACAATGTCTTCAAAGTGTATAATTCTTTCCACATTGGAAACGGTTGCAGCCATGATAGCTTCATTATAAGATTTGGAAAGACTTTCGATATGATAGCTACCACCCACGCCTATCTTAAATGGAAGTTTCATATTTCCAAGTCTTTCAGCTACTTTTTTAGCTATATGAATAGCGTGATTTCTATTCTTATACTTGTTTAAATGATCAGGAACAGTAATATATGCAGCTATCCTATCTAATAGTGGTGGACCTACCAAACAAGCGCATTCCTTTTTAAGCTCCATACTGAAGGTATCATAAAATTTCTGTTTTAATATACTATATCGCAGATTTTCTTCCTTCGTTAACCCTTCAACATCATTAATAACAGCCACCATGATATAACCATACTCTAATTTTGTACCGAATATCTCTTCATAAAAGGAAATATCTTGCATCATTCTACCATTAGTAAGTTGTGAATAAACAAATTGTCCTTCCATATAAGGAATGATTTTGTTTATTTTTTCTTTAAGCAGCATTTCCTTTCTTAATTCTTCCTTTTTTAATGAAACTTTCTTGATAATTTTATTAATTGTGTTAATTACTTTTTCTTTATTTAACGGCTTAAGTAAATACTCAAAAACACCTAAATTAATCGCATCCTTTGCATAATCAAAATATTCGTGTGCTGAGATAATAACAAATATGACATTATTATTTTCCGACTGTATTTGCTGAATAGCTTCTATTCCATTTATTCCTGGCATACGTATATCTATTAAAATTGCATCAGGCTTTAATTCTACTGCTTTTTCAATCGCTTCTCTACCTGATTTAGCACTTCCTACTATGATTGCATCGTCTATATAGTTATCCACAATATATTTCATAGAATCAATAACGATTTGTTCATCATCGACGATTAACAGTTTAATCATGTTAACTCACTTCCTTATTATTAGGAATTATTAACGAAACCTTCGTTCCAATATTTACAACGCTTTCTATATTAAAGACTTCCTCTGTTTTGGTAATATTAAAAAATAATCGTAATCTATCTATAACATTTTGCAATCCTATACCAGAAACATGTCCAGTAACTAAATTATTACGATTTGAGAGAACGACCTTTAACTCTTCTTTATCCATACCCTTACCATTATCTTTAACCTGAATGAATATCTTATCCTCCTGAAGCTTTACAGTCAGATATATTTCTCCATTTCTTTCAATATCCTCAAGTCCATGCATGAAAGCATTTTCAACAATGGGTTGAATAATAGTACAAGGAATTTTGGCATCAAGTATCGTATCATCAACATCAATATAAAAGGATATTCTATCACCAAATCTTGTTTTTAATATTGACATATAGGTTTGCACATTAGCAACTTCATCTCTTAAGGTTACTGGTTGATCAAGCTTTCTTAATTTATATCTGAATAATTCAGCCACATTAGCAATAAATTGTGATGATTTTTCAGCTTCTTCTAACATGGCAAGCTGTGTTGCGGTATTTAATGTATTAAAAAGAAAATGGGGATTTATTTGTGATTGAAGTGATTTAAGCTCTGCATCCTTTAAAAGGTTTTTCATCTTTAAATTTTGCATTTCCTGCTCTTTTAGTCTATTTTCAATTTCAGCCTGATCTCTGATATCATCAATATATTTTTTAATGTTAATGACCATCTGGTTAAAAGCCATCACTAATAC
>JAENYW010000292.1 GCA_016841555.1 Tepidibacillus decaturensis | reverse complement strand
TGCAAGAGGAAAAGCCATTTCTTCTAAAACTCATGCCTAGTTACGATACAGCTAGAACATCAGAACTTCGAGTGAGCAAATACTCTGTAATCAGTATTGATGAAAACAAATACTCAGTACCAGATTATTTAGTAGGTAGGTTTGTTTTTGCAAAAACATATCCTGAGAGTATCTTAATTTACTATAAAAACAAGCTTATAGCCGAACACATTAGAAATTATGGAGTACATACCTGGAATATTAAAATAGAACATTATCTAAAAACCATAAAAAAGAAGCCAGGATCACTTCATTCGAGCACGGCTATGCGTCAAATGAATCCAAAGCTTCAAACCATATACAACAAGTATTATATAGAAAATCCTAAAGATTTCATAGAGCTTTTAGAGCTAATTAGACAAAAAGGATTAGAAAAGATTTTAGATATTATCAAAGAACTGGAGAAACTTAGCCCAACAGGCGTTAATACTGAAAAAATTAAAATGCTATGTAATAGAACCCACAATGAGATAAAGAAAGAACAAAAAGTGACTACAGAAATAGAAATACAATCGAAGTTACTATTAAGCCTTTATGGAAACTTACTAAATAGCCCAAATGTCACCTTTGATAAGGAGACTACCATCATATGAGCAATGATATATATGAGAAAATAGCAGCGTTTTCAAAAGAGCTAAAACTGCCTTATACTCTGAGACATTTTAAAGATGATATATCGGAAGCTAACAAGACCAGTAAAACCTATGATGAATTTCTCTACGATCTCCTAGAGAAGGAATATGACATTAGAAAAGAAAATGGCAGAATCAATCGAATTCGAAGTGCAAGGTTTCCTTATAAAAAACATCTTGAAGATTTAATTATAGAGGACCTACCAGAGGATGCGAGGAACAAAATCAAAGTGTTCTCATCACTTAAATTTATCGAAGCTGGTCAAAATATTATTCTTGCAGGAAATCCTGGCGTAAGCAAAACCCACATGGCAATAGGTCTTGGTTTAAAAGCTTGTAACGAGGGATATAAGGTGCTATTCACAACAATTCCTCTACTAGTTAATGAACTAAAAGAAAGTCGATCTGCAAGGACACTTAGAGCTTTTGAAAATAGATTTGAGAAGTATGACCTTATTATAGCTGATGAGCTTGGTTACATTTCCTTTGATAAAGAGGCATCTGAATTGCTTTTCACTTATCTTTCTTTACGAGCTGGCAGAAAATCAACGATAATAACTACTAATCTCTCTTTTGAAAGGTGGGATGAAATATTTAAAGATCCTGTAATGACAGCGGCAATGATAGATAGACTAACTCACAAATCTTATATAGTGAACATGAATGGTAATTCTTACAGGCTAAAAGAAACTAAACGTTGGCTTGAAGAACAATAATTTTTTGTTCCTCTAGGGGAGTTTTCAACTAATATGTAGGGGAATTTTCAGTTGACAAATACAGCTTTTTCTTCTTCAAACAAGGCATGAATAGTTTGCTTCTTTTCATAATGCATCTCTTGCAGGTATTTTTCTGCTTTCTCTTTCATCTGTTCGTTAATGTCTTCCCAGGTTGTCAGTGTAGGAAAAGGAACCATCCAATTTCGACGTGTATAGCCTACTTTATTTTGTCAGCTAAGAAAGAGATATCGCTATCTCTCCCTCGCTTAAGAACGGTACGTGACTCTTTCGATGTCATACCGCTCAAGTATTCGATAACCCTAAAATAAATGGGCAGCTCTTGTTTGCAGGTACGCTACTGATTTCTTTCTTCTTTGTCTGATTTTTCTTGCCTCAAAGTATTCACTATCTAGGTAAGGATGTTTATCCAGTTTTAACGCAATATGCCTGACAATAGGAGTGTCTCCAGCGTTGAACAGTCTGTTGTTTCCTTGCATGAATACCCATTGTCTTGTGCCGATGGCTTTCCAATATTTATTAACAATCCATCTCTTTCCTTTATTTGGATGTCTTCGTTTACACCATGTCCACAGCATATTCCACACTATATGGTTGAGATGTTTGAAGGTTTTCTTCGAGCAAACAGGTTGGTGATAATTACACCATCCTTTTATTCTTTGGTTCAAACGTCGAATAAGTTCTTTTTGCTCCGGTAATTGTCAAGTAAGTTGTCGTATTTCTTGATCAGTTGTTGTCTTAATCTCATCTGTAGGATTAAGAGCTACTTTTTCAATTGGCTTCCAATTCCTTGTATTTTTTGACCATCTTTCTGTTTTTAGTTCTTTTGCTTTTTGGTAAACCCTATCTCTATTCTTTAGAACTTCTTTCTCTAAGCCATAGTGCCTCTGGTAAGGCGTTACAAACTTTATGCCACTATGTAGAAATTCTGTATTATAGAGATTTGTAAAATGATGTACCCATTTTCTAGCTGCTTTAATATCTTCAAAGCCTTCTGTAGGATAATCTTTGGTGTATTTTAGCGTTTTAAATAGCGATTCAGAAAAAGGGTTGTCATTACTTACTCTTGGCCTTGAATAGGATTTTGTAATCCCTAAATTATCAAGTAGTGTTTGAAAACTCTGTGCTTTCATTGGACTTCCATTATCAGAATGTAGGACTAAAGGCTTTTTAAATACGCCATGCTTAAAAACTGCTTTCTTTATTATTTGTTCAGCATAAGAAGCTTTTTCTTCCTCATATATCTCCCAATGGACAATGAATCTACTAAATATATCAATGATTAAGTAGAGCTTAAAATAGATACCCTTAATAGGACCTGGCAACCAGGTAATGTCCCAAGACCATACTTCATTTGGTCCGTTAGCAATATGGGTGGTGATCGTTTTTTTCCCTAAGTTTCTAACTGGTGTTCTCTTGCTACTTTGCTTATATTCTTTCATGACTCGACAAAAGGTTGATTCTGATGCGATATAGATTCCTTCATCCGCTAGCTTTGGAACAATTTGAGCTGGTGTTAAGTCTGCATATTTTGGAGCATTTATGCTTGTTATTATTTGTTTCTTTTCTTCATCACTTAGTTTATTCTTAGGGGCTTCTCTCTTTACTAAAGGTCTTTTATCCGCTGTATATTCTCCTTCAGTTATCCACCTTTGATAGGTTCTGACGGAGATATCTAGTTCTTTGCAGGCAGGAGCTAACCTAGCACCACTAGCTCTAGCTTCTTCGATTAGCTGAATAACATGCTTGCGATCTGCGGTGCTAATCATTCGTCCTCTAGGTCCCCCCAGATCGCGTTTGCCTTTTTTCTTAGAACAAGTAAAGCTGCTGTTTCAGCTAATGCTTTTTCCTTTTGTCTTAGTTCTTTTTGAAGAGACATATTTTTTTCTTTTTCTGATTTAAGATCCGTTTCTAAATCTTTGGAGGACTTTGATGATTCAAAGGAAGACTCAAGAATCCTCCTCCAATTCTTTATATCTGAGGTGTATAGACCATGTTTACGACAGTATTGGGATAGCTCTTCCTCGTTCATCGCATAGGTTTCAAATACCATACGTAATTTATCTTCTTTCCTCCATTTCGTATCATGAGATGGTGCACTATTTGGAATGAGGTTGCCTGATTTG
>JAENYW010000291.1 GCA_016841555.1 Tepidibacillus decaturensis | reverse complement strand
ATTTTTCCTTATTCATCTCATTTTTGCTAGATGAATGAGTATTTTATCTTAGTAAGCCAAAACTTCTAATCAAGGAGACATTGGCAGTTTCTCAATTGGAACGAAATATACCATTCCAATGGTATGTGCATACTATTATTAAATTAACCGAGTTGCCTTTTAAAGGGTAGTCTCGGTTTTTTTTTATTTTATTGAAGAACTTCTTTCTTATCGCATATAATAAGAGTATCAAATTGCGAATGGAAGGAGGGATTAAAAAATGAAGAAGGGAGATAAAAAGATGTTAGATGTAGTCGATAAAGCGTTTGATGTGTGTGAAAAAGAGTACGCTGATGCTCCTAAACTTAGCGACGAAGAAATTGGACGTATTATAAAAGACGTTCGTCGCTCTATCAAGGAGGAAATGCATGAAAATAATTGTTGATACAAGTTCCTTTATTCGTGCAACTCTGGAAAGAGATTTTGGAGCCAAAAAAGTAATTAAGAAAATATTATCTGAATTTGAAATAGTAATGACAGTTGATATGGCTCAAGAGTTACTCAGAGCTATATACATTGTATCAGGTAGGAAAGGTAAAAATCCTTTACCAGCGTATCTTTTAGCTTCGGTCTTTTTATTACATTCAAATAACATTGAAACTAAGACTGAATTTACATGGTGTTATGACCCAGATGATGCAATGTTTATCGAATGTGCTATTGATTCTGGTGCAAAATATGTGATATCCAATGACCGAAGTTTAACAACCCTAAAAGAGTACGTTACGGATAAAAAAGCATTGGAAATGATCAAGGACATTGAATTTTTGACACCAGAAGAATTCTTGAAATTTCATAACAATTAAAACAAGCATGTTCCTAAAGGAAGATGTTTTTTTATTTTCAAAGATGAGGGGTGAAGAAATATCATATGGTGAATAAAAACCATGAAGTGATAATCTCAAATAAAAACTTTCCTGTATTGATTGAAGAAGATGAATCAGGATATTTCGTAGCTACTAGTCCTGTATTGGAAGGATGCTATTCTCAGGGAAAGACTATAGAGGAAGCTATGATAAACATTAAAGAAGCTATTGAATTATGTCTGGAAGAATTTGAATCATAGTTTCTTGTTAGAATTATATTTAAAAAACAAAAGATGTTTTAAAAACAAGACGGGTTTTGCCTGAACTAATCAGGTAGAAACGTCTTTTTTTATTTTAAAAATAAAAAGGAGATGGTTTAAATGGAAAAAATTATTACATTTACAAACGAGCAAAAATCTCTTATTTGGAAGAGATTCGTCAATCCAGCGAATGGCAGTGAGGAAGAAGCAAAACATTTTATCGAAGTTTGTGAAACTTTTGGATTAAATCCATTGTTGGGTGACATCGTCTTTCAAAAATACGAAACACGTCAAGGTCCAAAGGTGAATTTCATCACTACAAGGGATGGAATGTTGCGAGTTGCAATGAACACGCCAGATTATGTTGGTGCTCCAATTGGTGCTACGGTACGGGAAGGAGATACATTTGAAATTGATGCTGCCAACGCTGCTGTAACCCATAAATTTGGTGCAAAGCGTGGGAAAATTATAGGAGCATGGGCGAGAATAGAACATCGTCGCTTCAAACCTGTTGCTATGTTCATTGATTTTGAAGAATTCTTCAATGCAAATGCTCAATCTAAGCAAGAAAGAGGTGGTAGTCCGATATGGGACAAATTACCTTCAACTATGATTCACAAGGTTGCGGAGGTTTTTGTACTTAGAAGACAATTTCCTCTTGGAGGGCTATATACTGCCGAGGAGCTTGGAATGGATGAGCTATTAAACGATAGTAACGACAATCAAGAGGGTCAAAACGGAACAGGTGAAACAACTATTCCTTCTGACCCTAAAACACCACCTACTCCATCAACACAACAACAAAATTCTAATCAACAAAATAACCAATTAGAAGAAACTGAAAAAGATGTAGAGAACACTAAATCTACTGATGCAGTCAAAAATGGACAGAAGAAGGTTGAAAAAAATAACACAGAAAAAACTGAGAAACCGAATAAGGTGGAAGGGGAATATCAGCTTATGGATTACCAAAGCGGAGTATCTCCATCAGGTGTAGCATTTGCAAAAATTCAAGCAAAAAATATTTCAACTGGTGAACAGATCTTAGTTTTGGCGAAGGAAGAAAAAGAGATTGATGAATCCTTGAAAATTCCACAGGACAAACCTTTTGATATGGAGTATCGAGAAGAAAATGGATATAAGTTTTTAAAATCCATTTCATTAAAAGAAGGTGTTGCCTAATGGTAACTGCAACTTTTACAGATGGGGATACGCTTATTTGTGTTATCCCCTCCAAAACTAAAAACGGAGTCTACTTGGTTGAGGTAAAGCTAATAGATTCCAATAAACTTCTTGTATCTCATGTATGTCCAGCCCAAAAGTTTAACACTCACTGTTCCCATGTAGAACAAGCAGTGGAGTGTTATAACCAATGGAAGTGGTGGCAAAGAGGAAGGGAAATCATCACCGAATCCCGTCATATTACGCTTAAAGAACAGTGGGAACAGATTCCTGTACCAGGAAGTGCTAGACATGTAATGGGTGATCTAATAAGGGTTGATGATTATGCTACCTGAGATTTTAGAAGTAGCAGAACAACACCAACTCATCATCAATCCACGTACTCACGGAAAAAAAGAGACCACAGCAAAATGTCCTTTTTGCCATGAAGATGCTAAACCTGACAAAAAGCATAAGTACTATTTATCGCTTAATACGGAGAATCAAGTCTTCAAGTGTTGGTATTGTGGACAATCTGGTGGTGTGTATCGATTTATATCACTACTAGAGGATATCCCAGAATCCGAAGTGGTTGAGAGATATCAAAAGCAGTTTGGAAAAAGAAGAGTTCATCTTCATCCAGTAGAACGTCTCACAGCTAATCAATTCAAACTAATGGGTTACAGAAATAAACCTAATTGGTTTGAGATGAGAAAAAGAGATAAGAGCTACTATAAGCGAACAAGAGACCTGATATGGAGTGAATGGAAAGAATTTATGCAACGAGAAAAATACCAAGCCTTTCAATTGCTTATAGCAGGTATCTATGGAATGAGCTATCAAAAATCCGTTCAAAGAATTAAAGAAAGAGAAAAAGAAATTGGTGTTCCTCTATTAGAACACGTTTTAAAAATCTATCCTCTTTCTGAAAGACCTGAATGGACAGAACGTGCAAAGAAATTTGCATTGCATGTATGTAATCCAATAAAGTATCCATTTGAAGAAAATTTAAAACTAAAGGAGAGTGTTTAAAAATGTTAAATCGCGTGGTTTTAATTGGAAGACTTACGAAAGATGTGGAATTACGTTATACTCCCAACGGTATAGCCGTAGCAACCTTCACTTTAGCAGTTGAGCGAAATTATACGAACAAAGAAGGAAAGCGTGAAGCAGATTTTCTTCCAATCGTAACCTGGAGAGGATTAGCGGAAAACGTTGCTAATTACTTAAAGAAAGGACATCGTGCTGCTGTAGAAGGGCGTATTCAAACCC
>JAENYW010000290.1 GCA_016841555.1 Tepidibacillus decaturensis | reverse complement strand
AAGGACTGTTTTTTTCGTTATCTCTTCGTATTGAAAATCATTTCCGTTAGATAAATTCCTCCCTAAAGGCGGTAAATGCTCTAACGTAATCATATTCTCATTAAATTGCATATTCATAATCGATCTTCCTAGCACATTTTCTAGCTCTCTTACATTTCCCGGCCATACATATTCAAGGAAGATATGCATCACCTCATCAGAGATCCCTTCTATGTTTCTACCATATTCAATATTCAATTTTTTTATTAAGTGACTGGATAGCAAAGGGATATCTGACTTCCTCTCTCTTAATGAAGGGATAAGGATAGGTAATACATTAAGACGATAGTATAAATCCTTGCGAAACATTCCATTCTTAATTGCCCTTTCCAAATTGACATTGGTCGCTGTAATCACTCTTACATCAACTGGAATCGCTTTTGTTCCTCCGACTCGAACAATTTCCTTTTCTTGAAGCACTCTTAATAGCTTTGCTTGAGTATTTAACTCCAACTCTCCGATTTCGTCCAAAAAGATAGTTCCTCCACTAGATACTTCAAATAAGCCTTTTTTTCCTCCCTTTTTTGCACCAGTAAAGGATCCTTCTTCATAACCAAACAATTCACTTTCTAAGAGGGAATCTGACAAGGCTGCACAATTAACACGGATAAATTGATTAAACTTTCGATTGCTAGCATTATGAATCCCATGTGCGAATAATTCCTTCCCAGTTCCAGATTCCCCACGAATTAATACAGTAGCATTCGTCAATGCTGCTTTTTCTGCAGATTCCATTGCCACATTCATTTCTTTACTATTACCAATAATATCAGCAAAGGTATATTTCGCTTCCAATGTACGAATAATTCTTCTTGCTTTTTCTAGTTCTTCGTTTAATTGTTTAATCTCTGACATATCATGAATAATACCAACGCTTCCTTTAAGCTGTCCATCTACAATAATAGGCGCAACATTAACAATAACATCCTTCCGCTTTGGTCCTACCTTCATCCGTACACCACGAAATGGCTTTTTGGTTGTTAATACCTTCATGTGCATGCTTTCCCCTTCATAAATATCCACATCAGCTGGTTTATTAATAACCTCTTCAGGACTTAATCCAGTCAATCTTGTGTATGCCGGATTCATCATTAACCCCTTACCATGTTCATTCACAACGGAAATAGCGTCTTCGGTAGAATTAATGATGGCCTCTAGCATACTACGTACTGACTTTAATTCCGTAATTTGATCAGATAGATATAGAACATCGGTAATATCTCGAAATACTGCTACTGCTCCAATAATTTCTCCTGCTTTATTAAGGATTGGCATACGGTTTGTAACAATCGTAATATCTTCGCCTAGCATTTGTTCTCTATTTAATTCAGATTCACCTGTCTTTAAGATGACTGGTAGACGAGTATTCGGTACTGCTTCTGTTACATAGGTCCCTAGTACATGTTCTGCTTTCTTATTTAATATTTTTTCAGCAGCTCGGTTGAATAGCGTGATGTATCCCTCTTTATTCACCGCAATCATCGCATCGTAAGTAGAATTTAAAATGACATCGAGTCTTTGTTTTCTCCTCGATAATTGTTGAATCAACTCTTCTTTTTCCTCTATCAAGCTAATAATTAAATAACCTACAGATTTTGGTATTAAAACCGTATGCTCTACTTTTTGCTGATTAAGCTGTTCAAATAAATCAGGATTATCTGTCACTTCAAATATAACATCTATGTCTTTCGTTAGGTATTCCTTGTAGCATGTATTTGTCTCAATTCCTTGTTCTACCGCTAATTGTATCCCTGGAGCTGATAAGTTACTGTCTACTACTGCAATTACTTTAAACTTTTCCATTCCGTGAAACGCCTTTATTAATGCGCTTCCCCCTCTTCCTGCACCAATAATAAGTACCTTACGTTCTGCCATATAGTCACCTCTACCCTATTCCTTTTCTTCCCCATAAATCAATTCTTTTTATTATCTGGTGTTTATCAATCCATTTACTAATAGAATATTTTTCTATGTATATATGCAAGTAAATAAGAATAATAAGCATTACAATTTTCCAAAGGAATCCTGAATATAAGGATATCCAAATTCCTAGCTGAAATCCAATAAGGTTTGCTCCGCTATCCCCTACCATTATTTTAGCATGAACATCATGAAAGAACACTACTAGTAGTATACTAAATAGAATCAATCCCATTATTTCCTTTTGATAAAAAAATGTACTTACACTCAATCCAAAAAAAAGAATAAAAAAAACCTTCAACATTCTACCAGGTCGCACATCAAAGACATTCATCGTATTCATCATTAATGCGATAATAAAAGTATGTAGCAGCGTATCAAAAAGTCCTGTCGATAGCTTAACCCCAATATAAAATGAAACGCCCCCTCCTACTGTAGCTTTAATAAAACCAGAAGTGAGATGACCATGAAGTAATGCTTTTAAGTGCCCAGATAATCCTTTAATCGTTCTATCTCCATACCAATCATCATAGGTACCTACGATTGCGATAAGTAACAAATATAGCCAATAAAACATCCGCGTTTCTTCTGGATAAATCATAGATACTATCCATTCAACCAAAAGGATAAATATACCATAGCTGATAGTAATCTCTTTTTCTTGATAATTGGACTGCACAAACCCTAATGAAAGTAAGGTTTTTTTATAGACTGGTAACATGAGCAGGGTAACTATAAAAGTAATAAGAAACGTCTTAATCACTGTAGCTCTCTCCATTTAAATAATAATGCTTTTAATACATCCATAAACTCCCTGCCACGATGAAGAACACCTTCAATATCTCTACCAGTTTCTCTATGGGTTAATGGTATCTCCACTTCTTTAATAATAAATCCCCTACGCAGGACATCAATGGTTAACCCTACTTCAATACCAAATCCAGAAGTTAAAGTTGGAATCGCTTCAATAACCTTCCGCGTCATTGCTCTCTGCCCCGATAAAGATGCGCTAATACGTTGTCCTGTGAAATAATATATTCCTGCTTTTGCCAACCCTTTAACAAAACCAAAGCCCCCTTTATGCTTTGGAGCAGGTAAACAGGCAATAGCCATATCTGCTTTACTCTCTAGAATAGGAGAAAGAAGCTTTACCGCATGCTTCGCTGTTTCCCCTAAATCTGCATCTAAAAAGATAATAATATCCCCAGATGCTTGTTCTATCCCTTTCATTAATGCTTTTCCTTTACCTACATTTTTTTCTAAATAGATAGCTTTTATTGGGAACTTACCTGATAAATCATTTATTATTTGTGTAGTTTGATCTGTACTACCATCATTTACGATAATAGCCTCTAAAGGAAACGACCATTGATGGATTGCCACTACTGTTTTTTCAATATAATGCTCTTCATTATAGGCCGGTATGATTACTGATATTTTTTTCTTCATGCTGATTCTCCTGAATGAACGTTTTTAGAAAAGAAATAATTTGATATTGCTCATAATAAGAAGCTGGAGGCTGGAGATAGATAACAGGTTTGTCCATATTACTGAACGATTTGGTTGCAGCCTGCTGTTCTTGATCATTAGAAAAAAAGATAACAATATCGTATGCTTTTACATGGCTTTTCTCCA
>JAENYW010000289.1 GCA_016841555.1 Tepidibacillus decaturensis | reverse complement strand
CAATGATTGATGGGCTCTATAAAGTTTTCTTGCGATTTCTCTATCTTCAATGACACCAGGTAGAAAAAAAGGGGTTGTTATTCTATTAGAGATTTCATTGACTAATTGTTGAAGAAAGCTATCATCCATGTAAAACATCCGATAGGTCCAGCCATTTTCTGAGGCAGGAAAACCATTATGAACTTCTCCAGGATTCGCTATATTTATGCTACCAGAAGAGGCGATAAGATTTTCCCCACGATATTGGAAACCCAATGCCCCTTTTTCTATAACCCCTATTGCAAAGTTTTCATGAAAGTGAGGTGAAAAACGTTGTGTTACATATTTAGCATGTAATAATTCAACATTATCTAAATGTGGAACCTGCCATATTTTTATTTTTTCTTTTTCTTTTCTCCATTCCATCTCTTATTTCTCCTCTAAAGATAAAAAACATCATGTAATCGGTGTTCTTTTAACAAATTGATCTTATTCCTTATTTTTTTCTTCTATTTTTATACCTAGAGCATCTAACCTTTCCATCATTTCATCGAGTCGATCTTCTGCACGATATAATCTTTGTATCGTATAAATTGGAAATATCAAAATATAACCAATCACTAAGATAGACAATATGGTTCCCATTTTTCCTCCCCCAATATCTAATAATATCTTTTCTCTGTACTTCTTTAATATAATATTTTCTATTTATTCTTATTAAAATCCTTTCTGGAAGCACGAATAAGAATAGAAAAACTACTTATACTAAGGATACAAATTACATGTTTATCAATAGATTTTTCCTAAGTTCTTTATAAGTGTATCTACATTTGGACGTATAATAGAATTAAATGCTACTATGTAACTATAGTTATTTATGTTTATTTATAGTAATAGAATGGAGGATAATTATGATTATTAGCGCAAGAAATCAGTTAAAAGGTAAAATTGAAGCTGTACAGGAAGGTGCGGTAAATGCAATTGTTACTTTAAAGACAGAGTATGGTGATATGATTACTTCTACTATTTCTCTTGAAGCAGTAAAGGAACTTGAACTTGCTTCAGGCAAAGAAGCGATTGCCGTGATTAAAGCTACCGATGTTATGATTGGTGTCGGAGAGATTAAAATAAGTTCAAGAAATAAGCTTTCTGGTGAAGTTGTAAAGGTTCAGGAAGGTGCAGTAAATGCAATCGTAACTTTGAAGACCGATTTCGGAAATACAATTTCTTCTACTATTTCAGTGGCTGCTGTAAAAGAGCTTGGAATTACACCTGGAGTTAAAGCAAAAGCTATCATTAAGGCTTCATCTGTAATGGTAGCTGTATAAAAGCACCAAGATTCTTCCTAATCCCCTAGTTAGTTGTAGCAAGTAGAATAGGAAGGTGTGATATTATCATCCCAACCTTCCTATTCGTTAAAAAGTGCAACCTGCTCTTCAATTGAATTATTTTAAAGCTCTAATCTGATTTTTCTTCTATTTTTCCTTATCAAAATCCTTGAAAAGTAAGCTTGGTTGAATTCCTTTATTATTTTGATATTTTCCACTAATATATTTGTCATAATCTCCTTCAACGGCATGATAATAGATTTGACATACCTCTACTTCTGGGTAAATACGAATTGGCTGAACACAGAAAATTTCTAAGGTCCAATACCCTTTAAATCCTACATCGCCAAATCCAGCAGTTACATGAATGAATAAGCCAAGTCGTCCGATGGACGATCTACCCTCTAGCATAGGAACATAGTTATCTGTTTCCGTGTACTCTACCGTTCTTCCTAAATATAATTTCCCTGGTTCAAGAAGAATTCCCTCGGGTGGAATAATGATTTTCTGTGCTTTATTTTCCTTTTTCATATCAAGCACTGTTTCTTCATATACAAGTAATTCATGATATAATCTTAAATTATAGCTATTTGGATTCAATTGGCTATCATGAAAAGGTTTGATAACAATATCTTTATTTAATTTATTTTTTATTTCTTTCCCTGATAAAATCATGGTATTCCCCCTACCTGTATTTATTTATCATAAAACTAGCAGAACACTCCCTCTTCTATAAGGGGGAGAAGAAATCTATATCAGTTTATCATTGTTTATATGGAAAAACAGCTATTCTCGAAAGAAAACATGATTATATCCTTGGAATGTTTCTGCCATAATATATTTCTAACATTTCTTTTTTTATTTTTTTCTTTATTTTTCTTCTATCATCTGGTTTAATCTCTTTCGTTAATGTACCAAACAGATAACGGTTTAAATCAAAATCCTTTAATATCATTTTTGTATGAAAAATCCTCTCTTGATAGACATTAACATCGATCATCTGGTACATGTCAAGGGTGTTTTTTGCCATAAAATTTTGAATCGAATTAATCTTGTGATCAATAAATAATTTTTTCCCTTTTACATCTCTGGTAAATCCTCTTACCCTGTAATCAATATTAGCAATGTCGGGCTCGAAGGTAGTAATTAAATAATGTAAGGCCTTTAACGGAGATATCTCTCCACAGGTGGAAACATCGATATCCGCACGAAAAGTGGTAATGCCTTTATCTGGATGGCTTTCAGGATAAGTATGCACAGTTACATGACTTTTGTCCAAATGACCTACTAGGGATTCTTTGGACGGTCCTGGAGATTCCGTATCATCGATGTTTAATGGCTCATCATGGATGAGTGCATTTTCAGCAACAAGCATTGTTACACTTGCACCTTGAGGATCGTAATCTTGATTTGCGATATTTAACACATTAGCCCCAATAATATTAGAAACATCCGTTAGGATACGTACAAGTCGGTCTGCATTATATTCTTCATCAATATATTTAATATATTCCTGACGTTGTTCATTATTTAATGCATAGCCAATATCATAAAAATTAAAGCTTAATGTTTTCGTTAAATTATTAAAGCCATAAAGCTTCAGCTTATTATTGACAGGTTTAATTTTCATGCTTATCCCCTTTTTCATTCAGATAATATTAAGAAAGCTACACTTTTTATAGTGTTTGATTAGAATGAAATAATATACTACCTAAGCCTATTTCTATTATGTTGTAAGTAACATGCTGTCGTACATAGCTATGACTTGTTTATAACGATGACAAGAGGTTAAATGATCATTAATAATACCAACAGCTTGAAGATGGGAATATATGATTGTTGGGCCTAAAAACTTAAATCCGCGTTTTTTCATGTCTTTACTTATCTTCTCAGATAAATCAGTTTTTGCTGGAATATCATGAAGCTGATGATACTGATTAATTACTGGCTTATGATTCACAAATCCCCATATATAATTAGAAAAGCTATTAAATTCTCTTTGTATTTTCAGAAATTGCTGAGCATTGTTAATAGATGCTTCAATTTTTTTACGGTTACGAATAATTCCTGGATTATTCATCAGCTCTTCGATTTTCAGATCATTATAATCTGCAACCTTTATAGGATCAAATTCATCATAAGCTATTCGATAGTTTTCTCTTTTCTTTAAAATGGTTATCCAGCTGAGTCCAGCTTGCGCTGACTCAAGAACCAAAAATTCAAATTGTTTACGATCATCCTTAACAGGAACGCCCCATTCTTTATCATGATATTCTATGTAGAGGGGATCTGATTCACACCATGGACATCTATTCAATCTATACACCTTCCAT
>JAENYW010000288.1 GCA_016841555.1 Tepidibacillus decaturensis | reverse complement strand
CGGTTTTCCTTTGTACTTACATCAATCAGCATTGCTTCTGCAGCAGGATTAAGTAAGCCAGTACTAATGCTTTGGACAAACATCATCCAAAAGGTTAACCAAGCAGAATCTAACCAAGTAGAATTAGCCATAGCCATGATAGCAAAAGCAAATAGTTGGATGATTTGCGAGAGTACAATTATTTTTTTTCTTCCTACAATATCTGCTATATACCCTCCGTAAAAGCTGACGATGATCGAAGTAAAGACATTGATTAATAGAAGCATTCCTGCAATACTTTGACCAAGCTTAACAGAAAAATAGATAGCCATAAAGGGGAAAATCATCGTTCCAACAAACCGTGTTAAAAAGGAAGTAATAATTCTAATTTGTATATTTGGATGTAAGTCACTAAATCTAATATTTTATCCTCCTTATGTGTATCTTTAATTTTAACTAGAAAAAGGAGAAGAAAAAGGGTAAAATGAAAAAAACATTTCCCTTTTTATGGGAGCAGGGAGAAAAGGATGACAAGTGTTGAATACTATATTCAATTAAGAATTTTTTTTGAAGATATACAGGATAACGTAGAGTTACAGGTTACCGTTAATCAACTAGGGGAAATCTTTCACTGTAGTACACGCAATGTAAAAATCATCTTAAAAAAACTGATAGATAAAGATTGGATTACTTGGAAAGCTGGAAGGGGAAGAGGGAATCATTCCAAGCTTACTTTTTATCAACCCCTAGAAGCAGTCCTGATTGAATATGTAAGCGAGCTTATCAAAAAGGAGAAAATGAATGAAGCGATTCAGCTACTAAATCAGAAGCAGCTACCTATTCCCTTAAAAAAAAGGATGCAGGATTTTTTACAACGTCAGTTTGGATTTCAAGTGGAAAAAAAGCAAGATCGACAACTTGATATTTTAAAAATTCCTTTTCGGCGTAAATTATCCTCCCTAGATCCAACTTATGTTTCTTCTGCTTCTGAGATCCATTTTGTTAATCAGATTTTTGATACGCTAGTAAACTACCATCCCCTGGAAGATAGATTTAAGCCTAATTTGGCTCATAACTGGGAGCATAATAGTGAAAGAACAGTTTGGAGCTTTTATATACGAAAAGAGGTTTATTTTCATGATGGAAGGATTCTAACTGCTAAGGATGTGAAGTATACCTTTGAACGAATAATGGATGCATTAGATGCACCAAGCCGCTGGCAAATAGAAGATATACTAGATATGAAAGTGATAGATGAACGAACTATTTCTTTTTTTCTGAAAGAGCCAAGCAATTTCTTTCTCCATTTTATAAGCGCCATTAACTTTTCGATTGTACCGTATGGTTGGACATATGAAGCTACGCCTTTTATCGGAACAGGTCCTTTTAAGGTGAAAGAGTATTCAGAAGAGAAGCTTATATTTGAGAGATTTCCTCAATATTTTAAAGAAACTGCTTTATTAGACCGAATTGAACTCTGGTTTATACCGTCAGAAACAGATATTGAAAGATCATTTGAACTGCCGATGCTCGATGATAAAGAGAAAGCCAAAGAAAGCTACACCTTTAATGAAGAGGGCTGCCATTATTTATCCTTTAATTTTACAAAGACAGGAATTCATCATCATATTTATTTTCGTCAAGCAATGAGAGTGCTTTTTGATCGAATGTCCATTATTGAGGAGTTGAAAGGGAATCGTATCGCTCCAGCTAATAGCTTTCTTCCTTCTATAAGTGGTTCTCAGAATTATCCAATAAATGATATATTGGAAGCAAAGTCGCTGTTAGATAAAAGTGGGTATCAGGGGGAAGAAGTAAAGCTCTATTTTTTTGATATGGAACGAAGTACAGAAGATGCAATATGGCTACAGCAACGTGCTATGCAAATTGGTTTACATTTATCCCTTCATCCCTTTCCTGTTAGTGATTTTTATTTAGACAAGATAGAGAAAGAGGCAGACCTACTATTAATGGGGGAAATTCTTGAGGTTAATATCGAACTAAGCTTACTGAACCTATATAAGCATGAAAGTAGCTTTTTAAGAAGAATGCTTCACGATACGCATCGAATAGTGATTGATAGCTATATTGCTCAATTTATGAAAGAAGTAGATAAAGAGAAACGGTTGGAAATCATACTGAAAATAGAAGCGTATTTAAAGGAAAGCACGTTGATACTTTTTAACTATCATGTAAAAAAGAAAATAAATTATAATCCTGTATTAAAGGGGATAAGCTGGAACTCCTTTGGATGGGCAGATTTTCGAAGATTATGGATAAAGCCTTTGATCAAGTATTAATATACGGTGTGGTAAATGACATATGAGCTTTTAGTATTTGGTTTTCTGGATAGGAAAGATAATATTGTGAATTATTTACTGGATATCGAAACATATAAGAGAAAGGCTTGGATTGAAAAAAAACTAAAACAAATAATGGATACATTAGGTAATGTATTTAGATAGATTCATCGGAGGTGTAATAATGAAACATAAAAAAAGCATTCTCATTATCTTAACTTTTGCTATTATTATTCTCTTATATTTTATTTTTAAAGAGGATGTAGCATTGATAATTCATATGGAGGATAGAGACTCTCATTCAGATTATTCAACAAAAATAGATGAACCTATAAATAATTTAGACGCTGTTGAAAATTCGCCATGGATAATATTAGATGATAAGCCTATTTATTTTTCCGATTATATTGATCAAGCAATGGATAAGAACGGTAATTATATAAAGCCAACAATAGAGAATAGAGAATATTTTTTTGATGACAAGGCACTTGAATTAAAATTGTTACCATCAAAAGAGGGCTATTATGTTTATAAATACTATTCACCGATAAGCATAAGTCAACCTAAAGATAGAAACATTGTCTCTTTAGTTGTAAACAACAACCTTTATCTCTTAGATATCGATAAAAATCAAACAAAAATGATTTCAAAAACAAAGGTTAATGGTTATTCGAAAGAGGAGCTAGAAAACATTCCAGATACTCCTGTTCTAGATTGGGTAAATATAGCAAAAATAAATAGTGCTGGAACAAAAATTATTTTTGATACTAATCGTCGTGGATTTAAGGAAGGGTTTTATCATATAGATATATGGGTACATGATTTATTAAATGACTCAGAGGAAATGATTGTTGAAGATGCTAGAATCATACGCTGGATAGATGATAGTAGAATTGCTTATAAAAGACAAGATCCATTAACAGATAGACTATTTGGCGGGATTTATAATCTGAATACTTCTGAATCAAAAGAAATAGAACTGACAGATCCATCAACAGATATAGTAGATATTACTAATCAATATGTAATTTATTTAACACGAACAAGTGTTGTATTTGTTCCATTTTCAGGGGATGAGATAGAAGTAAAAATACCAAATGCAAGAACAGTTTATGAAGGAAGATTAAGCTCTGATGAGAATTGGGTAGCTTTTCTTTATCATACAGACAAACAGCATATTGGAGTAGTTAACATTCCTACATTAACTATTGATCGTATAATTGATCCTCCTGTTTCTTATGTTAGTAAGGTTTATTTTAATAGGAATGGTAAAATAATTACCACTAATTTAGACAGTACGGAGAGAGGAACGTGGATAGAGAAATAGCGATTTAACTATTAGATCATAAACTATCATCATGAGGAAGCTAGATTTAAGCCTATTTTGTCTCATAGCTGGGAGTATAATCAGGTAAAAATGA
>JAENYW010000287.1 GCA_016841555.1 Tepidibacillus decaturensis | reverse complement strand
TTCAATATTCATATGAATATCTTCTAACGCAACGGAATATTCAAAGCTTCCCTCTTTGATTTCCTGTTCTATCTCCTTTAAGCCTTGGACGATTTGTTCTTTGTCCTCATTGGATATAATTGCTTGAGCCGCTAGCATCGTTGCATGGGCTATACTACCCTGAATATCTTCTTCGGCTAGTTTGTAATCAAATCCAATGGAAGCAGTATATGCTTCTACTAGTTCATTTGTTGTTTTTGTAAATCGTCCGCCCCAAGGCTTTTTATTACTCATTTTTGCTCCCCCGATGAACTGTTGCATAGGTTTTTGTAGATAACCCCCATAGATGAATAAAGCCAACAGCTGATTGATGATCAAATTGATCGTCTTCATTATAGGTCGCTAATTCATAGGAATATAAGGAATTACCTGATTTTCTTCCAACTACGGTTGCATGACCTTTAAATAGTTTAATACGAATTTTACCCGTTACCATTTTCTGTGTTTCATCAATAAAGGCATTTAGACCATCCATTAGTGGAGAGAACCAAAGTCCTTCGTATATCATATTCGCAATTTTTTGCTCAATCATTGGTTTGAAATGAGCAATTTCCCTTGGATGAACTAAGGCTTCCAAAGCTTGATGGGCAGTAATTAAGGTAATAGCTCCAGGAACCTCGTAAATTTCCCGAGATTTGATTCCTACTAAACGGTTTTCGATTAAATCTAATCTACCAACACCGTGTTTACCTGCTAATTGATTTAATTCCACAAGCATTTCATCTAATTCCATATCTTGAGCATTTAAAGCAACTGGCTTCCCTTGATCAAAGGTAATCTCTATTTCTTCAGGGGTATCTGGTGTGTTTTCAATTGCACTTGTCATCTCATATGCTTCTTCTGGAGGTGCAACCCATGGATCCTCTAATACACCAGCCTCACAGCTTCTTCCCCACATGTTTTGGTCGATACTAAACGGATTTTCTTTATTAATAGGTATTGGAATGTTATTTTCCTCTGCGTATTTAATCTCATCATCCCTTGTCATGCCCCATTCTCTCACTGGTGCAATGATTTTCAAATCTGGAGCGATGGAGGTCACGGATACATCAAAACGAACCTGATCGTTTCCTTTACCAGTACTTCCGTGAGCAATGGCAACAGCGCCTTCTTCTCTTGCTATTTTTACTAACCATTTTGCAATTAACGGACGAGATAGAGCTGAAACTAATGGATATTTCCCTTCATATAATGCGTTCGCCTTTAGTGCAGGGAGGATAAAGTCTGAAGCGAATTCCTTTTGCACATCAAACACATAGGATTTGATTGCTCCAACCTTTAATGCTTTTTCTTGAATAAAATCTAAGTCCTTTCCTTCTCCTACATCCATTGCTACTGCAATTACATCAACATTATATTTTTCCTGTAACCATTTAATTGCAACAGAAGTATCTAGCCCTCCTGAATACGCTAAAACCACCTTTTCCTTTGCCATTCTCCTTACTCCCTTTCTATCCTCTTCATAACGATTATTTACTCGTTTAATGAACTGATTTCATATTTTCAATAAAATATTTAATATTTATTCATATAAAAGAATATTAATACATATTAAGCAAAAAATAAACCCCTTTTTTCATTTTCGAAATATTTTTATTTTTAGGTGATGTGACAATGGTGACAAGGGGGGTGACAAGGGGACGTTTCGATTGTCATACATGACAAACGAAACGTCCCCTTGTCATGCCATAAGTGCTACTAGTATTGCTTTGTGGGCATGCAATCTGTTCTCTGCTTCGTCAAATACAACGGAGTTTGGACCATCTATCACTTCGGCTGTTACTTCTTCGCCACGGTGGGCGGGGAGACAATGCATGAAGAGATAGTCCTTTTTTGCTTGTTCTACTAAAACGGAATTTACCTGATAATCCTTAAAGTGATTTAGCCTAATTGCTGTTTCTTCTTCCTGTCCCATGCTTGCCCATACATCAGTATAGATTATATCAGCCTGTTCTATCGCTTCTTCTGTATCATTGGTTATGACAATCTTGCTATTCTGCTTCACTGCCTCTGCTTTTGCAAGCTCAACAATTTCCTCCATAGGCTCATATGCTTTTGGTGCCGCTATATAGACATTCATTCCCAATTTCGCTCCTGCTATCATTAAGGAATGAGCCATGTTATTGCCATCCCCGATAAAGGCCAATTTCAAGCCTTTAAGGGTTCCCTTATTTTCATAAATCGTCATAAAATCTGCGATAACTTGAGTAGGATGGTAAATATCAGATAATCCATTAATGATTGGAATACTGCCATTTTTCGCTAGCTCCTCTAGCTTCTTTTGGTCATCTGTTCTCATCATAATCCCATCAAGATACCTAGATAATACCTTTGCTGTATCGGAAATCGTTTCTCCACGCCCAATTTGAATATCGTTTTTGTTTAAAAATAGTGCATGCCCACCAAGCTGTAGCATTCCTACTTCAAAGGAAACCCTTGTTCTTGTTGAAGATTTCTCAAAAATCATCCCTAAGGTTTTTCCCTGTAAAGGCTGATAAGGAATCCCCTGCTTCAATTTTTGCTTTATCTCAATTCCTAGCATAATAAGATATTCAATTTCTTCCTTTGTATAATCTGCTAGTGTTAAAAAATGCTTTTTATTTATCATAACCACTCTCTCCCTTCACAAGAAGCTTCTCCCGATACTCAAGTAATGTATGCGGTTGGATTAACGCTTGATTAGGTGATGCTTTTACTTTTTCTAAAGCTTCCTCTAAGGTCCAACCCAATGCCATTTTTTCACCCGTCGATTTCATCTCTGGTCCTAAATCATCGGTGATACCAGGTAATTTAGCATTAGAAAAAACAGGTGCCTTTACCGTGAAATATGGTGTCTCAGGAAGCAATCCTAACGGATACGACATGGAGGCTAATTCTTTTCCCAATTGAACCTCTGTTGCGATTTGAATCATTGGAATGCCTGTCACTTTACTGATAACTGGAATCGTTCTTGATGCCCTTGGATTTACCTCTAGCACATAAATACGGTTTTGTTCTACAATCATTTGTATATTAACTAAGCCAATAAATTGTCCATGCTTTAAAATCTTTTCCGCTGTTTTAACAATTTCTTGCTTTTCTTTTTCTGTTAAAGAAAATGGCGGTAAAATAGCTGTACTGTCACCTGAATGAATACCCGCTGGTTCTAGATGCTCCATAATAGCAGGAATAATCCAATCCTTCCCATCGGAAACAGCATCTATTTCCACTTCTTTACCCTCTATATATTTATCAATTAATAACGGATAGATAGAATAATCCTCTAATGAATCCATTAATTGCTCAATATATTGTGCTAATTCCTGCTGATGATGAATAATTCGCATCCATTGTCCACCTATAACATAAGAGGGACGAATGACAAATGGAAAGCCTATTTCTTCTATTGCTTTGGATAAATCCTTTGTATTCCAGATAATTTTCCCTGGTATCGATTCAATTCCCGCTTGAAAAAGAAATTGATTAAATTGTTCTCGATCCTCCATCTTATCGATGGTCTCTATCGGTGTACCTAGCAATGGAACAAATCCCTCTAATTCCTTTGCTAGCTTTAAGCTGGTTTGCCCACCAACCTGATAAATCACACCATCTACCTGTTCCTTTATTAAGATAGGAAGAATATCTTCTATAACCATCGGCTCCATATATAATCTACTTGACATATGATAATCTGTACTAACTGTTTCA
>JAENYW010000286.1 GCA_016841555.1 Tepidibacillus decaturensis | reverse complement strand
GAAGGTATTTTAATAGACAAACAAAATATTCCTTATACCTATCAAATGCCAGAATATTGGACTGATGAATCTGTTAATTGGGAGGAAAAAACGAAGGAGAAGGTAAAAAAGAAAAATGAATGGATAACTGTTATTGAAGGAAAAACAGTTGGAAGAGTAATCGGAGGGAACTTAAATGCAATGTCGGGAATCTGGAAAAGTGAATATATGCCTGAAATAAGAGAAGGAGATATCTTATTTATTGAGGATATAATGAAAACTGCTGCTCATATGGAAAAATTATTTTCTCTAGTTAAAGTAAGTGGAGTATTGGATAAAGTAGGTGGAATAATCATAGGAAAGCATCAATTATTTGATGACCAGCAAACCGGTAGAGAATCTTATGAAATTTTAATAGAGGTAATGGTGAATAAAGAGATACCTGTCTTAGCAAATTTCGATTGTTCACACACACATCCAATGTTTACTTTACCAATAGGTGCAAAGATAGAATTAGATGCTACAAATAAAAAAGTAAGCATTTTAGAGGAATGGATAAAGTAGTATAACAGATAAAGAAATCACTTGTATCATTACAAAAGCATGAATTTAAGAAAGAAGGATTGCTAGAAGAATACGCTTTTTTTAGAGATAAGTTTCAAGATTTAAATATGTATGCATTATTGAAGAAAAATTGGTTAAAGAAGTAGGGGGCTACATGCGGAGGAAGACAAATAAAATGAGGGATTTTAATCGATATTTTGTAGGATGCTAATGAATGGCACCATTTTAACAATAAGTTTTACAGTGAAGGACATTGCCTTCACTGTTTTTGTGACTTTAGGATGAATAAATTACCATATCTCTTACACATACTATGGTTTAAATAAACAGCTTCAGGATGTGGTTCAATGGCAATCTGGAAATGGCTCCATCAATTCATTAACAGAGCTAATGATGAAGAACAGGAAAAGGATATGGTCCCTTTATCAAAAATTCTGGAAAATAATTTGAATGAAATACAAAAGGATTTAGGGAACAGCCCTGATATCATTACCCGAAGATTTATTTTGGGAAGGGAACATAAAGTCTCGGCAGCTATTATTTTTACTGACGGATTAGTAAGTAATAACGATATTAATCATTTCCTTAGCGTATTATTTACTGAATACAATGATGAAGATGTTTCGGTATCGCCAATAAAAACGATCAAAGAGCAGCTGTTAAATATAGGAGATGTGAAGGAGGCAGAAAAAAAAACAGAAATTCTTGACGAGATTCTTACAGGCTCAACAGCACTATTTATTGATGGTGCTAAAACCGCTCTAATCGCCAGTACGAAGGGCTGGGAAACAAGTGGAGTCATGCCGCCTGAAAATCAGGTTGTATTACGTGGACCACGTGAAGCGTTTACTACAAATATCCGTACGAATACCGCTTTAATCAGAAGAATTATTACTTCTTCTAAATTACGTTTGGAACAAATGAAAATCGGTAACTTATCGGAAACTGTCATTGGAATCATGTACATCGAAGGGGTTGCTCATGACAAAATCGTACAAGAGGTACGAAAAAGAATAAAAAGTATAAAGATAGATGGTATTTTAGGCAGCGGTTATATGGAAGATTATATTACCGATAATCCCTGGAGCTTATTTCCGCAGGTCATGTATACAGAACGTCCTGATACGGCTGCTGGTCATCTGCTGGAGGGAAAGATCATTATTATAATAGACGGAACTCCTTTTGTATTAAGTGTTCCCGTGACCTATCTTATGTTTTTTCAATCTACGGATGATTATTACCTGAATTGGCAATTAAGCACGTTCTTACGCCTACTACGAATGTTTACCTTTTTTATTTCTTTGACACTACCATCGTTATATGTAGCGATAACTACCTTTCATCAAGAGTTATTACCAACCACATTGCTTGTAAGTCTTGCAGCCCAACGGGAAGGGGTTCCTTTCCCTGCCTTTATTGAAGCTTTAATAATGGAATTGACCTTTGAAATTTTGCGTGAAGCAGGCGTCCGCATGCCTAGAGCCATTGGTCAAGCTGTTTCCATTGTCGGGGCACTTGTTTTGGGTACTGCTGCCGTTGAAGCAGGAATCGTATCACCAGCTATGGTCATTACCGTCTCAATGACAGCTATTTCTTCCTTTACAGCCCCTTATATAGAAATCGTCACCTCAGCAAGAATATTGCGTTTTATTTTGCTGATGTTGTCGGCCAGCTTTGGTTTGTTTGGCATGTTATTCGGTGTCATGGGAATCGTTATTCATATGACTACATTGCGCTCCTTCGGCATTCCTTACTTACAGGGCATTGCTCCTTTTAATATAACAGACCAGAAGGACGTTTTTATACGTGCTCCTAGGTTTTTTATGAATAGTCGCCCAAGATTATTTGCACAGAAAAACCCTATACGCCAAGATTCTAATATACCCCATCCGCCAGAGGATAGACAACGAAGAAAGCAGGATGAATGATAATGAAAAGACATATTAAAGCCATATTTTTCATCATCCTTCTCTTTCAATCATTAACGATGTCAGGCTGCTGGAACAAACGTGATTTGAATGAGCTTTCAATCTTATCTGGAATGGGCATAGACATGGGTTCAAAAGCAGATGAGATTACCCTTGTCTATCAAATTATCAACCCTTCAGCTATTGCGGGTAAGGGGGCTAGCAGTATGAAAACCCCCTTTCTAACCATAAAGACTTCGGATAAGACTTTATTTGCAGCAATCCGTCAAGGAACAAGAGAGACACCAAGAAGACTTTATTTTGGACATGTTCAGATATATATCGTGAGTTCCGAAATAGCAGAAAA
Source organism: Tepidibacillus decaturensis (assembly GCA_016841555.1). Lineage (GTDB taxonomy): Bacteria > Bacillota > Bacilli > Tepidibacillales > Tepidibacillaceae > JAENYW01. Next base: position 941 of record JAENYW010000286.1, on the reverse strand, counting down.
AAAAGGAATAAAGGATTTATTTGATCTGTTATACAGGGATCATGAGATTAGAGAAAATATTAAGGTATTAATCGCCAAGAAGCAAAAAGCGGAAGATATATTATCCACTCAATCTGTATTAGAAATTAATGGTGGAACGTCTTTGCTTAAACATCTAGAAAATGCACATGGAAGCGAGGGAACCGTTAGGCCTGTAGAAGTAAGAGAGGTTATCTCTACTTTAATGAACCCTACCTCAGGATTAGTGATTCCCGTTGTTTATTTATCTCCATCTATACTTCGTAGCAAATTAGAGAATCTTCAAGATTCCGTACAAAAGTCTGTAATAAAAACGACTGGCTTTGCCGTTTTTAAAAAAGATAAATTAATTGGCTATTTAAATCCTAAAGAGGGCAGAGCTTTAAATTGGATCACAGACAACTTAATACATACCGTGATTGTCGTTCCCTATAAAGGAGCAGATAACACGGTTGAAGTTCTTCATTCCGAAACAGAGGTTCATACCCAGTTTAAGCAAGGCAAACCAGAAATACTATTAGATATCAAAATGGATGCCAATATCGGAGAAGTAAATGCAGCAGTTGATTTGACAAAACTTTCAACCATTGAAGACTTTAAGAAATACACCAATTTAAGCGTGAAAAAAGATATTGAAAATTTGATCAAAAGAGTCCAACGAGATTATAAGGTGGATATCTTTCAATTTGGTACTACTCTTGAACGAAATCATCCAAAAGAGTGGAAAAAAATAAAAAATAATTGGGAAGAATATCTTGTTGACCTAACAGTTAAAATCAAAGTGAATACAACGATTAAAGCAGTAGGAATGAAAAATAATACATTTCAATTAAAAATGGAAGGAAGATAGACATGAGAGTTTTTTCTCTGATTTTATTTCTTATCATCATCTCCTTTTTACACATTAAAAAGCTTATTTTGAA
>JAENYW010000285.1 GCA_016841555.1 Tepidibacillus decaturensis | reverse complement strand
TTATTTCTCATTCAAACATTGACGAGTTTTGTATTCTTTTTATACTTTCTCGATTAGCATAGAAATCACTGTAGCAAAGCATATTCAGAAGCTTGTAGAAGGCCGTTATTTCGACGAGATAGTTTACGAGAGGATAACCTCTAAACCGTAACAAAACACGCTACAAACGGAAATTAGAAGGTTAGAAAAGGAATTATCCAATATAGTGAATGCCCAATATAAGCATTATGAGGAAAACAAAAAGCACCTTGCTTACACAAGGTACTAAGTATCGTTAATGATGGTCGGAACGACAGGATTTGAACCTGCGACCTCACCCACCCCAAGGGTGCGCGCTACCGAGCTGCGCCACGTCCCGATTAATTTATTATATTAGACAATATATATATAATATGACTATTTTACTCATAATTCAAGTATTATGCACGTATAAGCTGAATAATTTCATTACGAAGATCTACATCTTTTTCATATATTCCTCTAGAAGCTACAGTAACCGTCTTCGACCCTGGCTTCTTTATACCTCTCATGGTCATACACATGTGCTCTGCTTCAACCATCACAAAAACACCATGTGGATTAAGCTTTTCCATTAATGCATCTGCAACTATATTTGTAATTCTTTCTTGTAGCTGAGGTCTCTTTGCTACATCCTCTACTGCTCTTGCTAATTTACTTAATCCTGTTACTTTCCCATCTCTTGGAATATATGCAACGTGAGCTACTCCATAAAAAGGTAATAAATGATGCTCACACATAGAATAAAACGGTATATCCTTCACCAGTACCACTTCTTCATGCTCTTCCGTAAAAATAACATCAAAGTGATCCTTAGGATCCTTTTCCATCCCAGAAAATATTTCTTCATACATACGTGCAACGCGAGCAGGAGTATTCTTTAACCCCTCACGATCAGGATCTTCTCCTATAGATTTTAAAATAACAGTAACTGCATCCTGTATTTCTTTATGATTTATATTCATTCATTTTGCCTCCTCTTTAAATCCAAAAGCAAAATTATAGTAGCACATTTTGTCATTAAAATCAAAAAAAAGAGTTACTTAAGTGTAACTCTTCAGATATTGTTAAAATGCCAGCTTGTAAAGAAAGCCCAAGATCAAGGCGCGACGACAGCTAGGGATCGCAGCGTATACAGAAATACGTAAGAGTCCTAGATGGAGAAGCAACGCAGAAATTGGACTTTATCTACAAGCTGAAGAGTTACTTAAGTGTAACTCTTCCTTGTAATATGTACAGATTATTACTTAATAACCTCTTTAAGCGCTTTACCTGGTTTGAATGCAGGTACCTTGCTTGCTGCGATTTCAATTTCTTCGCCTGTTTGTGGGTTACGTCCTTTACGAGCTGCACGCTCACGAACTTCGAAGTTACCAAAACCAATGATCTGTACTTTATCTCCTTCAGAAAGAGATTCGGAAATAGCAGAGAAAACTGCATCTACAGCTTTAGTAGCATCTTTTTTAGTAAGTTCTGTTTTTTCAGCAATTTTTGCAATTAATTCAGTCTTATTCAATCTATTCACCTCCTCCCATAGATAAAAATTCCTTCTTTATCCTTGTGTTTACCGTTTTATGTAATTTTATACTCATATAACAAGGATTTTCAATATTTTTTATAGACAAGCTAATAATAAAACACAAACGCAGGAAATTCAAGGGCTTTTCAATAAAATAAGTCCAAAACCATAAAAAAAGCACTGAAAAAGTACTTTTTTTATGGTTAAAGACTCATTAATTACCATATTTTTACTATAAAATAATGGCTATTAACCCACCAGACCCTTCATTCACTATTCTTTCAAGTGTTTCCTGTAATTTATATCTTCCATTTTCAGGCATCATTGACAGCTTCGCTTGAATGCTTTCGCGAACGATACTTGCAAGTGAACGTCCAAAAATATCGGACTCCCACATTTTAATTGGATCATCTTCAAAATCCTGCATTAAATACCTTAATAGCTCTTCACTTTGCTTTTCTGTACCTATAATCGGTGCAAATTCTGATTCTACGTCCACTTTTATCATGTGGATAGATGGTGCTGTTGCTTTTAAACGAACACCGTATCTAGAACCCTGCCTAATTAATTCTGGTTCTTCTAATGTCATGTCTTCAATCGTTGGTGGGGCAACTCCATAACCCGTTTGTTTAACCATTGTTAAAGCTTCTGCTACCTTATCATAACTCTTTTTAGCATTTGTAAAATCAACCATTAATTGTAATAAATGATCTTTTCCTTTTATTTCTACACCAACAATTTCCATTAATATTTGATCGTATAGTTCATCATGAGCAAATAGATCAATTTCTGCAACGCCCTGACCCATATTCATATCCGCTAATGTTGCATCTGAGATAAAATCATATTCTTTGAATTGATCAACGACAACCCGAACATCTCTTAGCCTGCGAATATCTTTGACAGTTTCTTGAACAGAGCCTTCAAAGTTTTCTCGCAACCAATGATCTTGATTTAATACCATTACCCAGCTAGGTAAATTAACATTCACTTCATGAACAGGAAATTCAAATAATACTTCTCGTAAAATACTTGTAATATCTTCTTCTGACATATCAACTACACTCATTGCAAGGACAGGTATATCATATTTCTCTGTTAATTCACTTTTTAAGGCCTTTACTTCATCGGAATAAGGATTTGACGAGTTAATTACCATGATAAATGGTTTTCCTACTTCTTTTAATTCCTCCACTACACGCTCTTCAGCAGAAACATAATCCCTTCTTGCAATGTCGGTAAACGAACCATCAGTGGTAAGGACAACTCCAATAGTGGAATGATCTTGAATGACTTTTCTAGTACCAATTTCTGCTGCCTCTTGAAAAGGGATAGGTTCTTCGAACCAAGGTGTGTTTACCATTCTTGGACCATTTTCATCTTCATACCCTTTGGCTCCATCAACTGCATAACCGACACAATCCACTAAACGAACGTTGATTTCCAATCCTTCATCCACATGGATTTGAACGGCTTGGTTTGGAACAAACTTCGGTTCAGTGGTCATGATTGTTTTTCCTGCTGCACTTTGTGGAAGTTCATCAGTAGCTCGAGCCTGATCGTTCTCATTAGTAATATGAGGTATTACTAATGATTCCATAAATTTCTTTATAAAAGTAGATTTCCCTGTTCGGACCGCTCCTACTACGCCAATATAAATATCTCCCCCAGTCCGTTCTGCAATATCTTTAAAGATATCAAACTTTTCCACGATACCCCTCCTTCGATATATTCATTATTGCTAAACGGCTTCAACGGATAATCATCCCCCCCTATTTAGCAGTAACAATAACATGTAATCCATATAATTGGACAATATAAATATATGAGGCAAAATAAGCATTATGACGGAAAAAGAAAATTTTTAAAAAAACTAGACTACTATTTCATTAATATTAGAACATTTCTTCATTATTCCTAAAAAATAAAAAAAAAAGAGCCAAAAGGCTCTTCAGATTGATGAGAAAATCGTCAGGATGTTTAATCATCCCATATACTATAATTGTTTAGTTTAGTTAATTGCTTACGTATCGCCGCTTTTAATGGACTTTCTGGAACCTCTACCGATGTACTTTTAATTAATTTTGTTTGACATCCTAAACGTGTTCCCTTCTGTATTAAGCTTTCTCCCAATTTAAGTCGCTCCGACTTGGTCGGCAGAGATACAGCCTGTATATCTTCTATAATTACTTTACAGGTCAAACATGCACCCTTCCCACCACATTTATGCTC
>JAENYW010000284.1 GCA_016841555.1 Tepidibacillus decaturensis | reverse complement strand
GCTAACATAACTCAACTAGCTGACCATCGTAATCAACATAGGTTATTTTATCATAATCAATATATAAAAACCACTACTTGATGCTAATTTTCCTTTATTACCTCATTTATTAGCTTATGTTCCTCTTCATTCAATTTGATATTATCCAACAAAACTGGTCTTCGTTCTACGGTTCTCCTTAAGGGTTCTCTTTTTCGCCACGCTTCAATATTCTTATGGTGGCCAGATAATAGCACATCTGGAACCCTCCAGCCACGGAATATCTCAGGGCGTGTATACTGAGGGTATTCAAGCAGACCATTGCTAAAGGAATCTGTATCCGTAGAGCCTTCATTTCCCAATACACCAGGGAGAAGACGTACGATGCTATCAATGATCACCATAGAAGCTAGCTCTCCCCCAGTCAAAACAAAATCTCCTATCGAGATTTCATCTGTCACTAAATGCTGACGAACACGTTCATCAAAGCCTTCATAATGACCGTTTAAGAAGATAAGATGTTCTTCCTTACTTAGGAATTCTGCCTTTTTTTGATCAAACTTTACTCCTTGAGGAGTTAGCATAATAATTTTAGCTTGATCATAGTTTTCAATGGATTCTACAGCATGAAAAATCGGCTCAGGCTTTAATAGCATTCCATTGCCACCGCCGTATGGATAATCATCTACCGTTTTATGTTTATTCGTCGAAAAATCACGAAAATTTATCAATTTAAATTCTACAGCTTGCTTTTCCTGTGCTTTTTTTAAGATACTAGCATCCAATACTCCTTGAAACATTTCTGGAAATAACGTTAAAATAGCTATTTTCATGGAAAATCACCTAACTTAATCTAATAAGCCTTCCATCACTTGAATAGTAATCATTTTTTCCTTTAGATTTATATCCTTTACAACCTCTTCTATATAAGGAATAAGTATATCCTTTTTTCCTTGTATTGGTTTAATAACCCATACATCATTTGCACCAGTGGATAGAATCTCTTTAACGAAACCTAATTCTTCTCCATCGATGGTTCTTACTTTACAGTCAATAATCTGATGGTAATAGTATTCACCTTCCGTAAGTTCTTCTTGCTGTTCCTTATGTATCCATAAAAACAGATTTTTATATTTTTCCACGTCATTTATATTATCATAGCCTTTTAACTTGATGACATACATATTCTTATAAGGCTTGGAGGATTCTATCTCAATAGCTATTTGATTTGGTTGGTCAATAGTTCCTATTAATAATTGATTTCCTTTTTTAAAACGCGCTTCAGGAAAATCTGTATATAGAAATATTTTAAGCTCCCCTTTTATACCAAGGGTGTTAACAATTTCTCCTACTTTTATATACTGGATGTTCAATCCTCTTTCCCCTTTCCTATGTCAATAATGATGCCATCCTTAATAACAATTTCTTGTGAATGGAAGATTTCGTCCCAAGATTGTCCTATCTCTACTTCTACTTCCGTTTCAAGCGTGTTATAGAGAATTTTATCTCCTTCATTCAGTTTATCCACCTGTTCTAATTGAATGTACAAACGTTCCAATTTTTCTTTTCTTTTTTGATGCTCTAATCCTATTCGCTCTTGAACAATACGGACAGCCTCTTTCCCTTTCTTTTGCGCCTCCGTAAATAGTTTTTTCTGCTGAAATTGAAGTTGATCCAATTCTATTTTTATCTGCTGAATCGTTTGTTTAATCTCATTAAGCATGTTATTTTTCGTTTTTTCTGTCATCAACATGTATACAGGTACCGGTACCTTTATCCTCATGTTTTTCCTCCATATATAACGAAAAGTGGGGTTTGCTAAGAAATAGGGTTGTACTGCTAATTGCTAATAAAAGGCGGAGGAAATTCCCCCACCTTTACTAGATGATCTCAATCATTACACGCTTATTCTCTTTAACAGCCGCAGCACTTACAACAGTTCGAATGGCCTTGGCAATTCTTCCTTGCTTCCCAATTACTTTACCCATATCATCAGGAGCTACAGATAGCTCATAAACAATGGAACGTTCTCCAGAAACTTCTTTCACGCGAACTTCTTCAGGATGATCAACAAGTGATTTCGCTAGAACCTCAATTAGTTCTTTCATAATAAATCGAGACCTCCAATATAAAACAGAATACTTACTTCTGTTTTAATTCGTGAAATTTAGTCATAATACCTGCTTTACTGAATAGGTTTCGAACAGTATCAGATGGTTGTGCACCAGTCTGAAGCCACTTAAGAGCACTTTCCTCATTGATATTTACTTGTGCTGGATTGGTTAGTGGGTTGTAAGTTCCAATTTCTTCAATAAAACGTCCATCACGAGGGGAACGTGAATCTGCAACCACCAAACGATAGAATGGAGCTTTATTTGCACCCATACGTTTTAAACGAATACGTACTGCCATTAATGTCACCTCCTTTATCACATAAAAGGAAATTTAAATCCTTTATTTTTCTTCCCTTTTTTCATAGTTGAAAATTGTTTCATCATTTTTTTCATATCTTCAAATTGCTTAAGCAATCTGTTAACATCTTGTATGGTTGTTCCGCTTCCTGTAGCAATCCGACGACGCCTGCTTGCATTTAATATTTCAGGATGCTGCTTTTCATGTTTCGTCATCGATCTGACAATAGCTTCTACACGACCAAGCTGCTTGTCATCTACCTTTATATCCTTCAGACCTTTTACTTTGTTTGCCCCTGGAAGCATTCCTAATATATCCTCTAAAGGTCCCATTTTCTTTAGCTGTTCCATTTGATCCAAAAAGTCTTCAAAGGTAAACTCTGCTTTTCTAATTTTCTTTTGTAATTCCCTTGCTTTTTCCTCGTCAACTGCTTCCTGTGCCTTTTCAATAAGGGTTAATACGTCCCCCATTCCAAGGATTCTTGATGCCATGCGATCAGGGTAAAAAGGTTCAAGAAGATCTAATTTTTCCCCCATCCCTACAAACTTAATCGGGCACCCTGTAACTGCCTTAACAGAAATAGCAGCCCCACCTCTTGTATCACCATCAAGCTTCGTTAATATAACGCCTGTTATATCAAGGGTTTCGTTAAAGCTTTGTGCTACATTTACCGCATCCTGTCCAGTCATTGCATCTACAACTAGCATGATTTCTGTTGGGTTAACAGCTTCTCGAATGTTTAGCAGCTCATCCATTAATTGATTATCAATATGCAGACGACCTGCTGTATCAATTAGAACGATATCGCGATGCTGTTCTTTGGCATAAGCCACCCCTTTTTTAGCAATCTCTACAGGTGAGGCTTCTGTTCCCATACTAAATACAGGAACCTGAAGCTGCTCACCTAAAACCTCTAATTGTTTTATTGCTGCAGGACGATAGATATCTGCCGCTACTAATAGAGGCTGTTTATTTTGCTTTATTAAATATTTAGCTAATTTCCCAGTATGCGTGGTTTTACCAGCTCCCTGCAATCCAACCATCATAATAATAGTTGGCGGCTTTGGAGCAAGTATTAGTTTGCTTTGTGTGCCTCCTAGAACCTGCGTTAATTCTTCATTAACCACTTTTATTACTTGTTGTCCAGGTGTTAGGCTTTTAAATACCTCCTGCCCAACAGCTCTCTCTTTAACACGAGACACAAAATCCTTTACAACCTTGAAGTTCACATCTGCTTCTAATAAAGCTAAACGAACCTCACGCATCATATCATTGACGTCTGTTTCAGTAACTTTACCCTTACCACGTATTTTCTTGAATGTTTCCTGTAGTCTGCCAGTCAATCCTTCAAAAGCTATTTCCGACCGCCCCCTAATCTAATCGTTTTAAAAGCGTTATT
>JAENYW010000283.1 GCA_016841555.1 Tepidibacillus decaturensis | reverse complement strand
ATGAAGTAAAGGGAGTTAACGATGAAGTTATTAGAAGTTAAAAACCTTACAAAGCAATATAATGGTGAAACAGTAGCGTTATCTGATGTTAACTTCTCTGTGCAAGAGGGTGAGTTTGTTTCAATTATCGGTCCTTCGGGGGCGGGGAAATCAACTCTCCTTCGAAGCATAAACCGGATGATTGAAGCAACGAGCGGAGAAGTAACATTTGATGGTGTTAAGGTCTTTGATTTAAAGAAAAAAGAGTTAAGAAATCTTAGAACGAAAATAGGGATGATTTTTCAGCATTATAATTTAGTAGATAGATTAAGTGTAATAGAGAACGTTCTTCACGGAAGATTAGGGTATAAGTCCACTCTATCAGGTGTTCTTGGAAACTATACGGAAGAAGAGAAAAGTCAGGCGTTTAAAATCCTAAACATATTAGGATTAGATGAACAGGTATATAAAAGATGTGACCAACTAAGTGGTGGTCAAAAACAGCGTGTAGGGATTGCAAGGGCGCTGATTCAAAACCCAAAAATGATATTATGCGATGAGCCTATTGCTTCGTTAGACCCTAATGCATCAAAGGTAATCATGGATCATCTAAGAAATATCTCAAAAGAAATGGGAATTACCATTCTTATCAATTTACATCAAGTAAACGTCGCATTGAAATATTCAGATAGAGTGATTGGTGTTAATCATGGAGAAGTCGTTTTCGACGGGAAACCAGAAGAGCTTACCCCTGAAAAAATACATGAGATATACGGTTCAGACGCTGGAGATTTAATTATTGACCTAGGAGGAGAACATGCAGGTTGATATTTTTGCCAAAAGAAAAAGAGACGGTCTGATATTTTTTGCTTTGATACTGATTTTTACTTTAGCTGCTATTATTATTACCGAATATGACATGGTTAAAGGATTTACGAGTGTGATAAAGGCAGTTATATGGTCATTTACTAATTTTTATCCTAATCTTGAGTCTTTCGAAAAGCTTCCAAGAATATGGGGTAAATTGCAGGAAACAATTTTTCTCTCTATTGCTTCAACTACTGTAGCAGCTATCTTATCATTGATTTTTGCTTTGTTCGGTTCTAATACCACAAAAATTAATCCTATTCTCAGCATCATAAGTAGAGGAATAGCTTCTATTAATCGGAATATACCTATTGTTGCTTGGGCAATGATCTTGCTTTTATCCTTTGGACAAAGCTCCTTGACAGGATATTTTGCACTCTTTTTTGTCACCTTTGGATTTTTAACACGTGCATTTATTGAGACCATTGATGAGGTAAGTAATAGTGGAGTGGAGGCATTACAAGCCTCAGGTGCAAGCTATTTACATATCATTTTTCAAGCAGTCATTCCTTCAAGTTTGCCACAGATGATTAGTTGGATTCTCTACATGATTGAAACCAATATTCGCAGCTCAACATTAGTAGGTATTTTAACAGGTACAGGGATTGGTTTTTCATTTAATTTATATTATAAAAGCATGAATTATCATGCCGCGAGTCTTGTTGTAATCCTTATTGTCATCACTGTTTTTATCATTGAATACGTATCAAATTATTTAAGAAGGGTGATTTTGTGATGCAAATGGAAGAATCGATAAAAGGAGGAAAGTGGGCTGATTCCGATCGTAGTAGAAAAGAAAATCTTAAGAAATTGAAGATAAAGCCACTTAATAAATCATCTATCGCTACTCGAATGACGATGTTTGCTTTAACTGTATTAACGATATACGCCTTCTTTAGCTTTGATTATAAAAATATCAATATTGTTGAAGGTTTTGTCTCAACGATTCAAAACTTTAAAATCATGTTTATAGAAGCAGAATTTCATCATTTTACCTTTTTGGAGGCTCTCTATGAAGTAGGAGTGACCTTAGGTCTCGCTGTTTTAACAACCATATTTGGTGGTATTATTGCATTACTATTAGGTCTTTTAGCAGCACAAAATTTATCCTCTAAAAATGTTTCTGATGTAATAAAAGGGCTTGGAGCTTTTATCCGAGCAGTTCCAACGGTATTATGGGTCTTGATTTTTGCAGTAGCAGCAGGACTTGGTAGTGTAGCAGCGGTAATTGGAATGACCTTTCATTCTATAAGCTATTTGATTAAAGCCTACTCGGAATCCTTTGAAGAATTGGACAGAGGTGTAATAGAGGCTTTAAAGGCAAGTGGTGCCAATTGGTGGCAAATTATATTTCAAGCGGTTATTCCATCAACCGTAACCTATTTGCTATCATGGACCTTTTTAAGATTTGAGATAAACTTTACCAATGCAGTTGCTATGGGAGCTGCCGCAGGAGCTGGTGGAATAGGCTTTGATTTATTTATGGCAAGTGGACATTATTTTGATTTTAGAGAAATTGGGATTATTACTTATTTTATTTTAGCTTTAGCCATTGTTTTAGAGGTTAGCTCCACGAAAATGAAAACGATGCTTAAACAAAGAGGGTAATAATAATCTTTCAAATATTCATTACGGAAAGAGGGAAGATAGCTTGAAAAGATCACAATTAACGAAGATATTAATCGAGGGTGACGCTCAATTATTAAAAGAGCTTTCCAGTCAAATTGAACAGGCATTTGAAGTGAAAATTGTTAAAGTTCCAGAAAGAAGCTTAGTTATGACAAAAGCAAGGGATTCTGTATCACACCAGCCTTTTTATTTTGGAGAAGTGCTAGTAACAGAATGTACAGTATCTGTAAATGATACTTATGGCTTTGGAGTATTAATGGGCGAAGAAGCAGAACGTGCTTATCAGTTAGCTGTTGTTGACTGTGCAATTAATGCAAAGCTGACTATTTTAACGGAATGGAATAAAGCTCTAATGGAAGAAGAAGAAAAGATTAGAAATAGACATCTTCAAGAGATGGCTTTGGTAATGAAAACAAAAGTGAATTTTGATACGAAGGAGGAATACAATGGCTAAGGTTTACGGGCAGACATTTGATCGTGTACATGATACTCAATTTATTTTTCGCAAACTCCTAGATGCCATGGCTAGTCCTGGTAAGATTAATAGCATCCAATCTTCTAGTGAAAAGCTAGATTTTCTATCAAATGAAACGCGTATGGTAGCATCCTTTGCTCTTACGCTATTAGATGGAGAAGTTAGCTTTGCAATTCAATTACCTGAAAAAATGTTAATACAGGAATATGTTCAGAATAATACCTTTTCTCGTTTATCTGATGTTCATGATACCGATTATCTCTTTTTAGATGGGAAAATAAGTGATGAAGAAGTGATGTCGTTCATTCAACAAGTAAAAAAAGGCACGTTAATTCAACCTGAATCTAGTACTACTTTATTCATTTTGGTTGAGGCTTTATCTAATACACCTAGCAATGATCAATTAAGACTTAGCGGACCAGGCATTAAAGAAGAAATTATCTGTACTGTAAAAGGTATATCAGATAAATGGTGGAAGGAACGGGAAAAAGCAAATGTCGAATACCCGTTAGGAATAGATATTATCTTGTTTACAAAAGAGGGAGAAATCCTTGCGCTTCCTCGTACAACAAAGATAGAAAGAGGAGAGTGATAAGATGGCATATGTAGCTGTTACCGGTGGCCAAGAAGCGATTGCTCAAGCGAATAATTTACTTCAATACTACCGTTTGAAGGATACAGAACAAGAATTAACTGTTAAAAGCATTGAACAACAGATGAGACTTTTGATTGATCGCATGATGAGTGAAGGAGGAATGTATGCACCAGAGTATGCCGCTTTAGCTCTTAAGCAAGCAGAGGGTGATCCTTTTGAGGCAGGATTTTTGCTTCGTGCATATCGATCAACTTTACCAAGAAATCATTACTCATTAGTTGTCGAGCC
>JAENYW010000282.1 GCA_016841555.1 Tepidibacillus decaturensis | reverse complement strand
TATTCTCTTTTCTGGTCCAATTATGACAACCTTTGCAGGAGAGGAAATGACACCACAAAAAGAAAACCCGTCTTTTGACGAGTCTAAAAAGAACTGAAAATTACCTTACTAACTCTTTTTTTTGTAACGTAATGGTTTTACAATCAACTAAATCATCATTTTCAAATATACATAGATGTTCGTATTCTTTATCTTCCAATAGCATTTTTGGAAGAAAGAAAGGTATATTTGGGACAACTCCATCATTATCTGGATTTAATAACCAATCTATTTCCTTCCAGTCTAGTATTCCCTCATCTGTTTTCGCAGGAGTTTTATATACCACGGTTTCAGGAAGCTCAGCAATAAAGGCATACATTCCTCCTGTTTTTACACCATCTACTGACCAAGTCACAATTCCTTTTTGTATCACATGATCAATTGTTAGACCAGTTTCCTCATAGATTTCTCTTTTAATGGATGGAAGTGGAGCCTCTCCCTTTTCTATCTTTCCGCCAACTCCGTTCCACATTCCCATCCAAGTTGGATATTCTCTATTTAGCATTAAGAGTTTATCCCCTTGTTTGATAAAACAAATAGTATATTTCAACATAGATTATTTCTCCTATCTTTAAATTTGTAGATACAAAAAGAGGTCTTATATTAGATTTTCCTTTGAGGTAGTCGTATCATCTGTCCCCAGTTAACTGGTTTTTTTCCTTCTGGTGTAATCACCCAAAGAGTTGGTATTTTCATTTGCTTTGGAGCATCACCATGTCCATCAGTTAGGTAAATGAGTATATTAGGTATAAAATGCTTATTCTCTTGATAATGTTCAAATGCAGGAATTAAACTTGTCCCGCCACCGCCTTTAAAATCTGGATCAAAGCTATGATCAAAGGAGTAGATCCGTTGAATCTTTCTATCTACTTCCATGACTTCAATTTTTGCACCTGTTTGCTTGATACTAAGCATTTCTGCTTTAAATTCTGCTAAAAAACCAGTTGTTGACATAGAGGTATCCACTATTAAGGCTATTTTTAACGTTCTCTCCTTCTTTTTCCCAGGTACATTATCAAAGCCACGTCTATTAGGGCGCTTCCATGTAGATAGCTTTTTCGATGTTCTTGCTGTAGCTACAATACTTCTAAGTACCTGCTTCCAATCCACCTGGTTTTTTAACAATTCTTCTATCCTTCTTCTTGCATTCCCTGGTAATGTTCCTACGTTCTTATTAAATGCATCCCTCAGAATATCGATAATAACAGATTTAGCTAGTTCCTCTTCATCTGCTTCTGGATCATTCCATGATTCATGTAAATCCACTGCTTCTATTCCCAAACTAAACTTTCCCTTTAAATGTTTTGAAAATTGAGATAAGGTTAATTGAAATTCAGCAGCTTTATCTTCTAGCTTTACATAGTATTCTTCAGCAGCTAAATCCTTTGGAAATTTGATGTTATCAGGGAGAATCTGATTTGGTGGTGTATCAGGTATATAAGAATTGACTGCTAAATCACAGGCGTATGACCAAATTTCTGAATCACGGGCTTTTCTACGTATTGGATGAAAATCAATAATATGATTTATTTCGTGTTCAATAGTTCCCATTCTTAGGCTTAACGACATTTCTTTAAATGTTTCTTTATGAATAAAGAGATATACTTTCCCGTTTTTTATTGTAATTCCAGCAGGCTCCTTTAAATTGTCCTTATATTGAATATGCATTCGGTTTAATAGCGCACCATAAAAAGGACGCGTTCTAATCATTTGAATAATAGTAGCCTCTAATTGATCCATATGTAGCATCAAACTCCCTTAAAGGAAAATACTGCTAATGAATTCTTTCTGACAAATCCTGAATAAGGCTTAGATAGTCAATGATACGATTATCTTTATCCTGCTTCGTAATGATTGCAGCAACTTCATCGTTCCTATATAGCTGTTGAAGGAGTCCCACTGACTTATCACGCGGAATCATCTGTATATATTGAATAAAGCTATTACTGGCAGTAAGATTATAGCTTGTCCGAGTATTTTGTTTTTGAAACCAATCAATAATGGATTCATTTATCATATAAATGATATCGAAATTCCCTTTTTCTAAAGCACGTTCAATTTTCTTTTTTACTGTTTCAAAGGAAAAAAGGACTTCTTCAGCAGTCGGTGGTTTCTTATATTGTTCCTTTTTGAAGGAAAGATATCGCATCGCTTTTTGTTTACCAATTAAACCTGCATATGTTTCGAATTCTAGCTCCGCAGGAATACTACAAATGTTATTTATATCATGAATCATTTCTATACCGCGATTATTTGCTTTTATCCCCAAATCAAATTCTTCCAGGTATTCAGATAAGACTTCATCTCCATGAACCTCTACAAACTCGATAATGGAGTCATCCTTTGTATAGTGCAATCTTTTACTTCTTTCCTGCTCATACGCTACCCATATATCTGCTGGAGTTTCCACTTGAAGATGAAGGAAACGAGTTTTCATTGCTTCACTCATTGGATTTGTTCCTATATAATCAGATGTGGGTGGATTAGATGCTGCGACAATTTTCCATCCCTTGGGTAGCTGCTTACTATGTAATCTTCCACTTAGAATAAATTCAAATAAGACTGGTTGTACGTCGGATGGCATGGTAGTTAGCTCATCAATAAAGATGACTCCTCTTGAATGTTTATCAAGTGGAAACCAATCCATCATTGTCCATTTTTGCATATGGATAGGTTGACCGTATTCATCGGTATTCTCTGTTTCTTCTCGATAAGGAATCCCTACTAAATCACTAGCTTCAGGTGTATGAGAACCTATAAGATGAACAAATCCTAGATTTCTTTTTTTAGTATAGTCCTTTACAAATGTACTTTTTCCCTTTGCTGTCTCACTAATTAAGTGAATTGGAATATTTGTTTTCATCAGAATTTCATCGAAAATGATTTCTAATTTATCTATTCTCATTTCTATCACCTCATCGCTTACTATATAATCTGAATCTTTGCTTAGTCTTTTCAGTAATATGATGATTTTCCTGTAAGCTATAAAAATTAATATATTCACTACATTCCATCATACAGTCCTCTGATAATGCCTTGTCTTTAGAAAGAAAATACCAATCTAACTTTTTTTTAAACTCCTTTATAAAAGCCTCTGAAATGGATTGCGTAATGGAGACTATCTTCCAATCGATTTTATCCTTTAAATTCCTAAGTAACTCTTCAGAGACAGCATGTGTCCATAAGTATCCATTTAAATCAATGATGTGCTGATATTCTTTAATAAAGTTTTCCGATAAATCCTGTTTTCTTGAAATCCAGAACCAATGAAGTTTATCTTCATATGTACGGATAAAATCTTCAGATAGCCCTTTCGTTTTCGATATTTCCTTCCAATTGATCAGTCCGAGCATGCGTCTGGTCAACAATATTTTATCGAGATCAGTCATATCATCACCTCACTAATAGCTACTATAACTCATCATATCACTAGATAGTCTTTACACCAATAGTGTAAGATATCATCATGTCAAATTTATGTTGTTTTTTCTGATAGAAATGGTTGGTACATCATGATTGCATGATTTTCAGTGATAAATTGGTCTTCTATTAGATTTTCCTGTAAGGAATAGATTTTACGATGTAAGATATTATGTCTCACATATCCCCCCCAAGACTCATGTGTAATCCAATGCTTTTTCTCATATACTTCAACTTTCACATAGGCATTAACGTTAGAACGCCATTCACCTATTAAATGGTCATCCATAAGGTATACATGCAGCTGATATGTTTCATTCGTCTCATTTTTTATTTGTAAATCTCGATATTTATATACACAGGTTGCTCCGCTACCAACGGGCTGCGTTCGC
>JAENYW010000281.1 GCA_016841555.1 Tepidibacillus decaturensis | reverse complement strand
ATGAACTCAATCGTACAACACCAAGAAGTCAATCCGCTCTTTTAGAGGCAATGGCAGAAAAACAGGTAACGGTTGACGGCGAATTAATTACATTACCTAATCCCTTTTTTGTTGTTGCAACACAAAATCCGATTGAGACAGAAGGTACATTTCCTTTGCCAGAAGCACAATTAGATCGTTTCCTCATTAAATTATCATTGGGGCATCCTACCGAAGAGGAAGAGATGAAAATCATATTCCGCTATAAGGAGGGAAATCCTCTAAATGAGCTTACAGAAGTTATTTCCATCGAGGACATATTAACCATTCAAGAATTGATAAAGAAGATTCATATCTCCGAAGATGTCGTACACTATATCACTAAAGGAATGGCTGCGGCAAGAAATCATCCAGAAATTGAAATAGGTCCAAGCTCAAGAGCAACCTTGGCACTCGTCCGTTTTTCACAGGCTTTAGCATACCTACGGAGGAGAGAATTTGTCATCCCCGAGGATATTCAAGAAGCGGTTTATCCTGTTTTAGAACATCGAATAATGTTAAGCATGGATACCTCCTTGCAGAAAACAACGAGAGAAGTCTTAGAAGGAATAATGGAAGTCGTTCCCGTTCCGTTAGAGGATATTAGGTGATATTATGGTAAACAGAACACTTAAATATATAAGTGGATTTTTTTTCATCGTTGGATTTACTTATAATAATTTCCTTGTATTAGGTTTATCCCTCTTTATTATTGGGCTGCTTTTTATATCGAAATGGTGGTTACAAATAGGGAAAAAACAAATTCAGGTGAAGGTGAAAAGCAGAGAAAAAGCGAGTTATATTGGGGAACCTGTTAAGGCTACCTATACTGTAGAAAACCAATCAAAGCTTCCTTTTACGAATGTGCGGTTGATTATTAGTCTCCATCGAAATATAAAAGTAAAGAATCTTCCTATTCGTCGAAGTGAAGGATATTATCATTTTTATGAGCTTGTTTTTAGCTTACCTCCTAGAAGTAAAAGTAGTCAAACGATTATTTATCAATTTAATCGTCGGGGAAACTATTTAATAGGTGATATAAAATTACTTATTACGGATCCTTTTTCTTTAAATATAGAAGGCTTAAAAGTATTCCAACTCAAAGATATTAATATTTATCCTGATTTGCATGCTGTTCCTACCTTTCCCCAACAAAATCTTTTACTTCGAACAGATGGAAGAAGAAAAGCAAGGATACCATGGTTAGAAGAACGAATTTTGCCCAAAGGTTCAAGAGAATACCTTTTGACTGATCCGTTTTATAAGATTGATTGGAAACAGACCAGCAGAAACGGTCAATTATATACAAAGCAATATGAACATAGTATGAAGCAGGAGGTTTGGATTTTAGGTAATTTAAGAACAGCAGATCAATATGCCATTTGGTCAGAGGAAGAAAGGCTTGAAAAAGTTCTATCTACCATTGCATCCTTTGCTTATTTTTTTTCAAAAAATAATATATCCTATCACATTCTTTTTAACGCTAAATTAGTTAAGAAAAATGAATTGTACCATTTGAAATCGAACAAGAAAAATGATTTGAATACTATTCTCTATGAATTAGCAAAATTGAGCAGTTATACAACCGTAGATTTCACTCATCTTTTTCGTATTGTAAAATCATCCGATTCTTTTCAGCCAACTATATTGGTGATAAGTACTTATTTATCGAAGCAGATAGAGGAAGTTATTGCTCGTTATAAAAAACAGAAATACCAAGTGATTTGGATAAATCCCTTTTATGAAAAAACGGAGGAGAGCTCTCATGAGTCGATGGACGTTATGGCTAACACAAGTAGTTAAATGGAATTTATTCATTATAGAAAGCTACATAACTTTAATAGTAGCTACTATTATTTTTAATGTCTTTTTTAACGGTGCTATTTCATTAACCATTTTTGAAATTTGGCTTATGTTCTTTCTAATATCTATTCCAAAAATAGTAACTCAAAAAGAAGAGAAATGGATGCTTTATTTTATCGTTTTAGGGATATTTGTTTTTGGGTGGTTGTTTCTTCATTTGTCTGTGTTTCCATGGATATTTACGCTAATGTTCATCCTATGGAGAACATTATCCTTGGAAACAATCAAGGATGAAATATATGAAGACTATATAAATCGTATTCTTTTTTATATTGTTTTGGTTATTATCTATTACCTCACCAATAGCTTTTATCAATTTTCAAATGCACTAACGGTGAATTATTCTTTTGTGATTGTAATTTTTTCTTTTTTATTAGGAGGGATGCTTCAACAATTAAAAACATCCTCCTTTAGTAAAGAATTGCTTAGAGCTTTTTCTATACAGTTAGGTGTTATTGTTGCGGGAATCAGTTTGTTTGTTCTCTTTTTTTCTTTGTTAAAAAATCCTATCTTTCAAATGATATCTAAAATAAAAGTAGGTTTCGAAATCATATTCTATTGGATTGGATATTGGTTTTATCAGTTGAGAAAGCTTCTAGGAATAGATGCTGAAAAAATAGACTCTGTTTATGATCAAATGTACAATTCTAAAGAAAATGAGGAGATACCTATACAGGATATATATCAAGGATATAATACCCCTTTTATTATAGAGATAATTATCTATTTAACCGCTGCTCTTATTATTTTTGGCGTCCTATTACTCGTATTTCACTTGATAAAAGGAATCATTAAAGCTCGATCTACAATACATCAACAGGTTAAGCAGGTAGGAGAGATACAACAATTAGACAATATATCACGAAAGAAAAGGATTGTATCAGCAAACTTTTATCGAAAGCTTTATCAAAGCTTTTTATTGTGGCTACTCAAAAAGAAAAAGATTAGCTATTTCGAACCAGATACTTCTCAAAAAATAAAAAGTAGAATCACATCGAATTATTCTGATATTTCTGATGAGATAGATGCTGTAACGAGTCTATATCAACAGGCCCGCTATGGAGAACGTATGCCTAAAATAACAAAAAAGGAGTATAAAGACCTATTGAAGAAGTTGAAAAAAATGATAATAGCTGATAAAAAGAACTGAATCCTTTGATTAACCTCCACTTCTCCTCGACATCAGCCTATAAAAGATCAACATTCCTATTATCCCCATCAGCAAATAGAGGAAAGCCATACCCCATGAAGGTATGATAACTCCTAAGGTTAATCCTAAAGCACCAATAATTTTTGCACCTTGAAAAACAAGGCTATTTACAGCCATGTAGGAGCTGCGGGAGTCATCGTTTATCGAATCGGCTAAATAAGCCTGACGTACTGGGACATACATCAGTTCTCCAATGGTAAGAACCAACATAGCGATAAGTAAAATAGCTATTCCATTGATAAATCCTAGTAAGGAAAATCCCACCGTATATAATCCTAAGCCAATATATAAAACGTTGGTATCTTTATATTTACTCATTAAACGATTCATAAGCGCTGTTGCTAATACAATGAGAAAGGTATTTTCTACACGAAGCCAGCTAAGCATTTTAATACCATCTAGCTCAAAGGATAAGACGTGAAAAAGATCAACAAACCTACTGATAAATTCCTGCTCTAATCGAACGGCAATATAGTTATTGGTTTGAAATTCAAGTGCCATGATTAAAAGACTTGCAAAGGAAAACCAAAGAAATCTAGTGTCCTTCATTACTAGCTGATAGTTTGCAATGATGTCTTTTAAGACGTTAAAGGGCTTTGTAATCATCGTTTTATTACTCACATAGGTTTCTGTCATAAAAAATGATGCGAGAATAAGTGTTATCAATGTGGCAATGGTTAATGTAATGAAAAGCTCAAAACGGTAGGACTTAAATAAGAACCCTCCTAGTAAAGAACCTAGTCCAATAGATAGATTTATCGACCAATAGTTAATACTATACATAAATCTTCGGTTTTC
>JAENYW010000280.1 GCA_016841555.1 Tepidibacillus decaturensis | reverse complement strand
TTAAACAGGAAGCTAATCATTGATGTAGGTGGGCACAACGTAGGAACGACTGTATTGGGAAGTGTTGCGGAAAAGCTTAAGCATATACCCTATGATTTATGGATGATTATTAATACCTTTCGTCCTGAAATGGAGACAAAGGAAGAGATAGAAAGCCTTTTCTATAGGCTACAGACATTATCTAAGCTGAAAATAAATGGATTGGTTAATAACACGAACCTGGCACAGATGACGGAAATAGAAGATGTAGTAAAAAGTGAAAAGGTTGTAAGGCAAGCAGCAGAGGAATTAAGGGTTGCCTTCATTGGAACATCGGTAGAAGAAAGATTGCTGGTGCAAGCAAAGGAACAGCTTAAAGGAAGAATTTTGCCAATACAACGTTTTGATTCTTTGAAATGGTAATGGGGGAGATAGCGTGAGAGCTTATGTAATGATAAATGAAGATCTATGTAAAGGCTGTGAAATCTGTGTTAATCAATGTCCGACAAATACCTTGATGATTGCAGAGGAGCCAAATAACAAAGGATATTATCCTGCTGTTCAGATAACGGTCGAGGCGTGTACAGGATGTAGACAATGTGCAATCATGTGTCCGGAAGTAGCAATTGAGGTAAAGCTGGTAAGATGATGGGGAGGGGAAGGCTGTGAAGAAATACTTAATGAAAGGGAATGAAGCGATTGCCGAGGCTGCGATTCAGGCAGGGTGTCGTTTTTACTTTGGTTATCCAATAACACCATCTACAGAGATTATTGAATATATGGCACGTAAGATGCAACAGGTAGGTGGTACTTTTTTGCAGGCAGAAAGTGAAATTGCTGCAATATATATGGTTTTTGGGGCATCTGGCTCAGGAAAACGAGTAATGACTGCTTCATCTAGTACAGGAATCAGTTTAAAGCAGGAGGGGCTTTCTTTTTTAGCAGCTAATGAACTACCAGCAGTTATTGTAAATATCATGCGTACAGGGCCTGGTCTTGGTGGTCTTGGAGCAACACAAGCCGATTATTTTCAGGCAACCAAAGGGGGAGGACATGGAGACTATCGGTTAATTGTGCTTGCTCCAAACTCTGTTCAAGAAATGACTGATTTGATTATGGATGGCTTTGATCTAGCGGATATATATCGCAATCCAGTTATGATTTTAGCCGATGGAATATTGGGACAAATGATGGAGCCGGTTATTTTTAAGGAACCAGAAAAGATTGAGATAGATAAATCATGGGCAACAACAGGAGCAAACGGTCGCAAGCGTAATATTATTACCTCCTATAACCTTCATAATGAAGCTGGAGAGGAAAAGGCATTATATCTCGAACAAAAATATAAAGGGATAAAGGAACAGGAGCAACGCTGGGAAGAGTACCATATGGAGGATGCAGAATATGTATTTGTTGCTTATGGAACTAGCGCTCGGATTGTAAAAGGTGCTGTGGATCAATTAAGAAAAGAAGGAAATAAGGTTGGTTTAATACGACCTATTACCTTATGGCCTTTTCCAGAAAAAGCATTTATACCATTATTAAATAGAATAAAAGGCTATATGGTTGTAGAGATGAGTGCTGGACAAATGGTTGAGGATGTTAAATTAAATGTCAATGGGGCAGCACCTGTGGCGTTTTATAGCAGACAGGGTGGAATCACCCCGCAGCCTGAAGAAATTATAGAGAAATTTAATAATTCTTATCATAAAGGTGGCGAGCAATAATGGGAGAAACAATTTTTTCTAAAACAAAGGGATTGACGAATACACCATTTCATTATTGTCCTGGTTGCACCCATGGTATTATTCATCGGATTTTAGCTGAAGTGTTAGAAGAACTAGCTATTTTACAAGACACGATTGGAGTAGCGCCTGTAGGATGTGCAGGATTTATCGAAAAGTATATCAATGTAGATTTTCAAGGTGGTGCCCATGGGAGAGCGCCTGCAGTGGCTACAGGAATTAAAAGAGCACTTCCGGATAAGGTTGTTTTTACTTATCAGGGGGATGGAGATATGGCTTCTATTGGAACAGCTGAAGCGATTCATGCTGCAGCAAGAGGAGAAAAATTCACAACGATATTTGTTAATAACGGTATTTATGGGATGACTGGTGGGCAGATGGCTCCAACTAGCTTAATTGGACAAAAAACATCTACTTCTCCATATGGAAGAGATAGTTCTCAATCAGGTTATCCATTAGATTTTCCTTTGCTTATCAGCCAAATTCCAGGAGCAGCCTATGTAGCATCCGTATCAGTGGATACGCCTCAAAATGTAATAAAGGCGAAAAAGGCAATAAAAAAAGCATTTGAAATACAAATGAAGGGTATAGGATTTACGATGGTAAGTGTCTTATCTACTTGTCCAACGAATTGGGGAATGTCACCTATACAATCAATCAAATGGCTACAGGAGAATATGAAAAATTACTATAAACTAGGAGAATTAAAAACACCAGAAATGCTAAATCAGTAAAACGAATAATTTCATTTTATCAATAAATGATATTACAATAGGAATGAATAGAATAGATGACATATAAATGAACAGCAAAGTATGGTGATGGAAAGCTGTTGTGAAGAAGTGAAGATGATTATGGAGGTGAATTATGTCTAAGGACCCTTATATTTTAGCTGTAAATCCAGGTTCAACATCGACAAAATTTGCGATTTTTCAAGGGGAACGTTTAATATTTAAAGAGTCAATAAAGCATAAGGATGAAGAGTTGAGTCGATTTTCTACTGTAGCCAATCAGTTAGATTATCGCTTTAATTTGCTTACGAAAGAGTTAGACAAGCATCAATTTTCCTTAGGACAATTAAAAGCAGTTGTTGGCAGAGGGGGGTTTGTAAAACCATTGCCTAGTGGGACGTATCTTATTGATGAGGCAATGATTGAACACGTAAAAACAGCCAAATATGGAGAGCATGCTTCTAATTTAGGCCCGATGATTGCATACAAGCTCTCAAAGCATCTGAAGATACCGGCTTATATTGTTGATCCAGTAGTGGTGGATGAGCTGGAGGATGTAGCTAGATTGTCAGGTATTCCTGAATTAGAGAGAAAAAGTCATGTTCATGCTTTGAATATTAAAGCAGTTTCAAGAACAGTAGCAGAACAGTTAGGGAAGAAATATAATGAATATAATTTTGTTGTTGCTCATCTAGGAGGTGGGATTTCTGTTGTTGCTCATCGGAAGGGTAGAATTGTTGATGTGAATAACGCCAATAATGAGGGACCATATTCACCTGAGAGAGCAGGAGGACTCCCTGCATTTCAACTCGTTCAGCTTTGTTATTCTAGAAGGTATACGGAAAAGGAAATGCTAACAAAGCTAGCGAAAGAAGGCGGGTTCTATGCTTATCTAGGGACAAGAAATGCAATGCAAGTAGAAGAACAAGCAAAAAAAGGGGATAAAAGAGCTAAATTAGTCTTAGACGGAATGATTTATCAAGTCGCAAAAGAAATTGGTGCGATGGCAGCGGTATTGGATGGAGAGGTAGACGGAATCATTTTAACTGGTGGGTTGAGCTATTCCGAATATATTGTTCAAAAAGTAAAGAAAAAGGTTGCATTTATTAGTTCTATTTATGTTGTGCCTGGTGAAGAAGAATTAGAAGCATTAGCACATGGTGCTTTAAGAATCATTAATGGGAAGGAACAAGCAATAAAATATTCTGAATCAATATGAATGTAAACAAAAACAAACGGGAATATGTATGTTGCTCCTGTAAAGGAGAGAGCATATATTTTTATAGTCTTTAAATAAAAAAGATGTGTAAAATGTATAATACAAAAATGTTATTGACATGATAATCAACAACGTGCTATTATTTAACACGTTGATTGATAAACAAGCATATTCAATTACCAAAAAAAAACAGATTGACACTACAGCAAGATACA
>JAENYW010000279.1 GCA_016841555.1 Tepidibacillus decaturensis | reverse complement strand
GTATTACATAAGTATTTCCATTTTATATTGGTGATTTCCTGCTTTTTGGATGGAAATAATATGAATCTTATGGTAAAATGAATGTGAAATAAGTTTAGAGTTAATATATTTGTATAAACTAATAAAGACCGCAGATGTTGACGCATCTACGGCCAGTACAATAGATTGCCTCAATGGCGATCGGCTAAAAAATGGTTAGAAGTGACCTCCTAAGTGTCCAAACTCAAGGGAGGTCTACTTCTTTTTATTGGACATTATCAAAACAATTAGCGTCGCAAACATAATCATAAGTGTTAATGTTTGATATACGTCCATATTGGCATCACCCCCTTTCTTTCAGGGATGAGCCGACCACCCTTGAGAACCGATTCTATTATACATGACCATATTATACCATAATGAAATAAAAGAGAACATACTTTCTCAATGCTTTGACAATGATTATTCCACAACAGCTTTCATGTGGGCCTCTCTCAAAATAATCTGTGGTATCCTCTCTTCTAGCTGCCAAATGATATTAATGGGCTTTGATCCATGATGTTCAACGTAGTTTGCCTTTCCTAAGAAGTAATAGGGGCTTGTCTTTGTATTATCCCTTTTATTCTCTCTGACAAATAGTAATACGGTATTTCCGGTTTTACGCTGATTGATATATCTTTGTCCTGTCGGAGAATCGATTGAAGTTCTGCTTTGGGTTTGCCAATGAAATAAATGATCGTCAATGGCATAATCATCGTACATGGTGGTTTCTAAGTATTCATTTTCTGATTTATTGAGCGTAATAAAGAAAATGTCTGTCTTCTTTTCCTCTATGTATTTAACCCCTTCTCTAAAAGGTTGTTTCCTCTTTTCGGTATGTACTCCGAGTGAAGCGAGGACATGATCCACCGTATATTTTGCATGAACCACAAGCGGACATACATACTCTAATCCAATGGGTTTCTCTATAGTATTTATAGTGGTTAGTTTATAGTCAATAATCTCAAATATTTCTTGATGAATAGATGGATTGTTGTTTCTTAATCTTATAAACGATTGTAAATAGCTATTTTCCGGTTCTTTATCCCAAATTGTATAATACAGCATGCTTATCATAAGTTTCTCTTCTTCAGAAAAAAATACATCGGAATTATCATCTTGCTTTAGAAATTTTTTTGTAAATTGTAATAGCTTCTTAGAATCTATATTTGCAAACCTCCATAAAGCATTATTTAACTCCTTATGGTCCTCAACAATATAGGTTTCAATAACGCCCGCCTCATAGCCTAATTGATAAAAAGTCCCTACTTTATATAATTGCCCTATTTCCAGATGGTTAAGATTTATAAAATTGGTTAAGGTTAAGGGCAATGTGGTATGCAGCTTATAATTCCTTAAAAGCCTTAATAGATTATTTTTTGTGGTTACTGAATAATTAAGGTTTTCTAAAATATATTCTTTAGCGACTCTTTCAAGTTGAATAAAGCAGCCCTTTGGCAGATTAGGGAATTCCTGCTCGACTTCTTCCTTCATGGATCTTCTTGTTTTCCCTACTAAAGCTCTAAGTTTTAAATTAAAATCATAATTTCGGTTCGCTTGACCCACGTAATCAAGTACAGTAAGGATTTCTTTTTTATCGGATAATCGTAATCCCCGCCCAAGCTGCTGCAAAAAGATGGTTTGAGATTCTGTTGGTCGAAGAAAAAGGATGGTATTGACTTCAGGGATATCTACACCTTCGTTATATAGATCAACAATGAAGATGAATTTTATTTCCCCTTTTTTTAATTTATATTGAGCATGCTCTCTTTCTTCCTTTATAGAATCGGAATCAAGATGAACGGATGGAATTCCGTTTTTGTTAAAAAAGTCGCTCATGTACCTGGCATGATCTTTACTTACACAAAAGCCTAAGCCCTTCACATCATTCATATTGGTTATGTATTTATCTAAAGATTGTATGACGAGTTGTGCTCTTTGATCATTTTTTGTATAAAGATTGGATAAATGGCTTGGAACATAGCCCCCTCTTTGCCATTCTAGGTTTTCTAGACTTACTGGATCGGTGACGGCAAAGTAGTGAAACGGAGAAAGAAGCTTCTTATCTATTGCCTCAGTTAGTCGGATTTCTGCTGCAATTCGATCATTAAAGAACTCTAAAATATTCTTATTATCCATCCTCTCAGGTGTTGCCGTTAATCCTAATAGAATGTTGGGATTAAAATGATTTAAGATTCGTTCATAAGAATCTGCCTTAGAATGGTGAGTTTCATCCAAAATGATATAGTCAAAATAGTCGGCAGAAAAGTCTTCATACTTTCGATCATGGTTGAGTGTTTGAATGGAAGCAAATAATTGAGTGCCAAGCTTAGGTGTTAAGCCACCTACCCATAGTTCGCCAAAGTTTTGATCCCGTAGAATCATTCGAAACGTCTTTAAGCTCTGTTCTAAGATTTCTTTTCGATGAGCTAAGAATAAGAATTTGGCACTAGGATTTTTTTGATATAATTTTTTAAAGTCAAAAGCGGAAATTACCGTTTTTCCTGTACCGGTTGCTGCAACGATTAGATTCTTATAAGATCCGTGGACTTCTCTCTCCACTTCAAGCTTTTCGAGTATTTCTTGTTGATATGGATAAGGTCTTATATCAAAGAAGATCGTTTCTTCTTTTTCTACTAGATTTGTTTCTTCTAATACTTGCTTTAATTGGCTGTTTTGAGCTTCAGATTTAGGATCAAACAGTACAAATTCATCATCATGCCAATAGGTATTAAAGGCTGCTTTATACTTATTCACTAATTCCGGAGAGGTATATTCAGATACTTTTACATTCCATTCTAATCCACTAAACATTGCAGGGTTAGACATATTGGATGAGCCGATATAAGCTGTGCTAAAGCCAGTTTCACGATGAAAATAATAGGCCTTCGCATGTAATCTTGTCCGTTGATGATCAAAGGAAATTTTCACTTCCGTATTCGGTAGCTCGGCAAGTAATTTTATAGCTTTATAATCACTGGCTCCCATATAAGAGGTTGTAATGACTCTTAGTTTGTTGGCCTTGGTAAATTGTCTAAATTCATCAATTAACAAGCGCAATCCGCTAAATTTGATAAAGGAAACTAGGATATCTATTCTGTCTGAGGATAAAATTTCTCTTTTTAATTCCCCATATAATGAAGGTTCTACTTTAGAACCTGTAAAGAGAGAGCTTCTCGCAATCGATGTAATTGGCCTAACAGAATTCGAATGAATATCCAAAGGATGTGTATCCTTTACTTCTAATAAAAGTTCACCAGTGTCTTCGATCAGATATTGATTGACATCTTCATCATCGACAAGAGACTTCAATAAATGGATCATTTGATTCAGAGATCTTATCTTATCTTTATCCTCTAGATGTCTAAATTGTTCACGAACGATACTGCTTAGATACTCTGCAAAAATATGATGATCTGAAAGATCGATTGATTTTTTCTTTATCGATTTGTGATTTTTATTCAACAAATCAGCAATCATACGATTGATGATTTGTTCGTAGATTCCATTTTTCATATGAAGACAATCCTTTTTAAGAGCATATTTTTATAAAAAAGTATTACATAAGTATTTCCATTTTATATTGGTGATTTCCTGCTTTTTGGATGGAAATAATATGAATCTTATGGTAAAATGAATGTGAAATAAGTTTAGAGTTAATATATTTGCATAAACTAATAAAGACCGCAGATGTTGGTAGCATCTACGGCCAGCACAATAGATACCCTCTAAGGGTGTCGGCTCACGCTAAAAGGTAGACCTCCTAAGCGTCTAAACTCAAGGGAGGTCTACTTCTTTTTATTGGACATTATCAAAACGATTAATGTTGCAAACATAATCATGAGAGTTAAAGTTTGATATACGTCCATTGGCATCACCC
>JAENYW010000278.1 GCA_016841555.1 Tepidibacillus decaturensis | reverse complement strand
TCCTTCATAAAAATCTCCTTTTATCGATATAACTTCTCTTTTAATTTTAGGACACCATATACCGTTTCATGGTACGGAGTCTCTACATTCGCTTTTTTTCCAAATCTGACTACAGCTCCACTTAAGCTATCTACTTCCAATGGTTTTTTCTTTTCAAAATCTCTTTGCATAGAGGATTTTGTCGTTAGTGATAAGCTATCCTTTGCAAACTGGTAAGCATATTCCACATCATCCTCTGTTAGTAGTATGTTATTTGCCTTTGCAACTCGATATACCTCTTCAATTAAGCTGCGAAATAGACGATCTGTCTCTTGACATGCTAGAATGTCCCCAGCTGCTGCTTCCGTTATTGTTGTAATTGCACTAAAGGCTGCAATAAACATAAATTTTTTCCAAATTTCTCTGTCTATATTATCAGATAAAATGGTAGGAATTTCGGCATCCTGAAACACCTCTAATAATTTCTTTGCTCTTTCTGTTATTTCTCCATTTCTTTCACCAAAAATAATATCCCTTTTTTTACTCATTTGGGAAATGACACCTGGTGCTGAAATCGTTGTTTCTATATAGGTTAAACCAGCCAACACCTTGTCTTCTCCTACCACCTCAGCAATGATTTCTTCATTGCCTACCCCATTTTGTAAATTTACTACGAGACTTTCTTCTTTTAGTATGGGCAATATTTGTTCTGCCGTTTCCTTCACATTTAACGCTTTTGTCGTAAATAGCACAACATCTACTTCGTCCATTTCCTTAAGATCTTCTACTGCTTTTATTAGCAGATGAAAGTCCCCATTTACACTTTTAACCAAAAGACCATTTTTTTGAAGTGCTTTCAAATGCTCTCCCCTTGCGACCAGCGTCACATCATGTCCCTTCTTGGCTAAAAGACCACCGAAATAAGCACCTACACCACCAGCACCCATTACTAGAAACTTCACCATGATTCCCCCCTTTTTTTGCTGTAAAAGGTTAGATTTTACGCTAAAATTCCTTCAATAGCATCAATAACATCTTGAGATAATACAATATCTACCGCTTTCACATTCTCCTCCACCTGTTCTGGACGACTAGCACCAATTAGTGCACTAGAGACATTCTTTTGTACCAGAATCCAAGCCAAGGATAGCTGTGCTAATGTAACTCCTAGATCACTAGCTACCTTTTCTAATTGTTCTACACGCTGATAATTTTCATTCGTCAAATATCTGGCTAGCATCTTACTACCGTTTTCATCAGCCGCACGACTTCCTTTTGGAGCTGGTACATCTTTTTTATATTTCCCTGTTAACATTCCTTGTGCCAATGGAGAAAAGACAACCTGACCAATACCATGGACTTCAGATAAAGGAATGATTTCATCTTCAATATATCGATTAAACATGTTATATACAGGTTGATTGACCACGATGCGATCTAATAGCTTTTTATCTGCAATATGTATAGCTTCAGCAATTTGAGCAGGAGTCCACTCACTTACTCCAATATATAATACCTTCCCTTGATTAACTAAATCATCAAAAGCACGCAAGGTTTCATCAAGCGGTGTTTCGGTATCGTAGCGATGGGCATAATATAAATCAATATAATCATGATTTAAGCGATTTAAGCTTGCATTCGCCTGTTCCATGATATGCTTTCTTGATAATCCATGATCGTTGACACCATCTCCCATTGGCCAGAATACCTTTGTAGCAAGTACATAGGATTCACGTGAGAATTCCTTTAATGCTTTCCCCACTACCTTTTCTGCTTCTCCACGACGGTAGACATTAGCAGTGTCAAAAAAATTAATTCCCAATTCATACGCCTTATGAATGGATTTAATTGCATTTTCGTCTTCAACATAGCCACCATAGGTTAGCCAGCTTCCTAAAGAGATCTCACTTACCTTTACTCCTGTTGTTCCTAAACGACGATATTTCATCCCTATCCCTCCATATTCATTAATTAAAAGATAAAAGATTCCTATAAAGGAATCAATTTTAATCATAAACTATGAGGTTATTTTACCACATTTTATTCTTATTTAGTATGCTGAAAGTTTCGAGTGGCGAAACTTCTCTAATATAACTATCTTAGCTTTACTACTCTTTGATATAAGAGATAGCTTGATCTATATCAGCAATCAAATCATCAACATCTTCAAGACCTACAGATAAACGAACCAAACCATCTGTAATTCCCATCACTAACCGTTCTTCTCTAGGAATAGACGCGTGTGTCATTGATACAGGATGCTGAATAAGTGTATCTACATCTCCTAAGCTTACAGCAAGTTGACAAATTTGTACGTGATCTAATACATCAATCCCGGCTTGAAGACCACCCTTCAATTCAAAGCTAATCAACCCACCTGGTGCTTTCATTTGTCTCTTAGCTAACTCATACTGCGGAAAGCTTTCTAATCCAGGATAGATTACTTTCTCCACCTTTGGATGCTGCTCTAAGTATTTAGCAATTTTCATTGCACTTTCCGTATGTCTATCTAGTCGAACAGCGAGTGTTTTTAATCCACGTAATAATAACCAAGCATCAAAAGGAGCCATTACAGAACCAACGCTTTTTAAAGAGGTATGTCGTATCGTAGCGATATTTTCTTTGCTTCCTACAACTAATCCTGCTATAACATCTCCATGACCACCAATATATTTTGTAGCGCTATGAAGTACTATATCTATACCATACTCTAATGGCCTTTGTAAATATGGAGACATAAACGTATTATCTACAACAGAGACTGCCCCAATTTCCTTAGCGATTGCTGCAATTTTTTCTAAATCCACCAGCTTCATTGTTGGATTTACTGGAGTTTCAGCGTAAATCATTTTTGTAGTTGGTCTAACATGTTTTTTTATCTCATCAGGATTTGTCATATCTATCAATGTATAATCAATATTAAATTTTTCCTTTGCTAGCTCTAAAAAGGAATAGGTACCACCATATAGTGCATCTGTACCTATTATATGATCACCCGATTGTAATAACCCAAAAACAACTGCAGAGACAGCCCCCATTCCTGACCCAAAAGCAATTCCAGCTTCCGCCCCTTCTAATGTAGCTATTCTTTCTTCCAATAGCTTAACTGTTGGACTACCAAGACGAGAATATATATATCCTTCCTGCTCCCCCGCAAACCTCGCTCTACCTTCTTCTACATTATTAAAGACAAAGGTAGAGGTTTGATATATTGGGGGATTTAATGAGCCATAGTGTTCCTTAGAAGAATACCCCGCATGAATTGCTTTTGTTGCAAACCCTAACTTAACATTATCTTCCATACAACTACATCCTCCTAATCTTATTCATTATGTCTTTTTTGAAAGCGCTATCACAATCACCCATATCAACCTTATCATAAAATGGATAAAATAGTAATGTTTTTTCCTAAATTAATTCGTAATTAATCCTTTCATGATGAATAAAAGATTTTACTTCCCCTTTATCTTCAAGTAGGTCTAATGAACCTAAGACTTCTGAAAAAAATAGTGGTAAGCGCTTTTCATAGCGATTTGGATAAAGTGTTTTCAAGATATCACTCACTTGAGATACGCCTTGTTTAAGCGTTTCTTTCACTTTATCTGTTTGCTGCTCAATATGCTCTAATTGCAGCTTAATGATTTCATCTGGATTTAATATCACCTTTCCATGTCCTGAAAAAACCCTTCCCATACTTAGCTCATTCATTCTCTGAAGGGAACGCTTATAATCAACCATGCTTTTTGATCTTGAATCATCATCCTTATATCCAGGTTCAATAAAAGTCCCTGAATGTGTATGACTAATTAAATGATCTCCTGCTATCATTGTGCTACTATGCTTATGGTATAATGCAATATGTCCTTGTGAGTGTCCTGGAGTATGAACTACCTTCCATTCAGACAAACCATCTATATTATCT
>JAENYW010000277.1 GCA_016841555.1 Tepidibacillus decaturensis | reverse complement strand
GATTGAAAATATGAGGCGTGAGGAGCCTCTTTCATTTTTTAATGAATGGGGTATTGATACAGTAAATAGCATTCTTGAAGTAAAATCAGTTGATCGTGTCGAATTAATTGCAACAGGGGGCATTCAAAATAGTCTTCATATCGCAAAAGCCATTGGATTGGGTGCATCCGCTGTTGGGATGTCAGGTAAATTATTGAAAATTTTGATGGAGCAGAATACTTCTGCAACAGTAGAATATATTAGAAAATTACATACAGAGCTGAAGAAAATAGCAGTTGCTTTAAACGCTAACCATATATTGGATTTACAGAAGAAGCCGATGATTATTCAAGGAAGTGTAAAGGATTGGTGTCAGCTAAGGAGGATTCCTATAGAGACATTAGCCAACAGAAACGACCCTATCTCATGATTTTTTCATGATGATAGGGTTTTTTTATCTCTAAAAATAGCAATACTAGTCATATAGCAGTCAAAGTAAAAAGAGGGTGATTCATATTAATCCAGGAATTCTTACCAATCTGATTCTTGTCATTTTACTCATATTAATTTGGAGTGGATGGTTTCAAAGCTTCATCAAAGAATTGGGAACGGAACGTTCAATTAGTCTTTTTTTAGTACTTACCTTTGTTTTTCTTTTTTTAGATGTACAAATAACATCAAATTGGAAAATCAATATAGGAGGCTTCCTTTTTCCACTAATCGGATATCTCGTAATCCTTTTTAAAGAATATAAAAAGGAGAGGCTTCATCTTTTGATAGCCACTATTCTATTAGGCGCCTCTTTCTTTCTGTTTAAAGAGTTGATTCGATTAGATCCGATCCTACTTGTTATGGATGAAGTTTATCAAATTACCTTATTATTATCTGTAATGATTATAATCGTAGCTAGTAAGCTTTCTCATCGAATCATCCTCCTGCTTGGAGGCATCCTGTTAGGAGATTTTCTTTTTCAGCTACGTCACGAAAAAACACTATCCTATATCTATTTAGGTGGATCAAATATAAGTGATATATTATGGATGGCTGTCATTTTTCTTATTGTCCTACACTCTATTTTTATTGGTGTAACGGAAAGAGTAAAAGAGAAAAAAATGAAAATCATGAAAATCAGGTGAACATATGTTAAATGAAAATATGATTGCAGTAATAATCGGTGTAGTTTCAGGATTTTTCAGTCGGATTTTTATGCTTAGAACGGACTATCGTCAGTATCCTACTCATCAGCATGGAAAGATTATTCATTTATCCTTAGGGTTTATAGCCGCTGGATTAGGTGCTGTTGCTGTACCAGCAATTTTAGATGAAAACTATACAGCTATTACCTTTTTAGCGCTTGCTGCACAACAGTTTAGAGATGTACGAAATATGGAAAGAGAGACATTATCCAAATTAGATGGTTTGGAGCTGGTTCCTCGTGGCGTTACTTACGTTGAAGGGATAGCAATGGTATTTGAAGGGCGTAATTATCTAGTGATCTTTACTGCCTTCATTACTTCCTTCATTACGATTCTTACTAGCTGGAAGTTGGGAATTGTCTCGGGAATAGGAATTTATATCTTAAACTCGCTATTAATGTCTGGGGAAAAAATAGAGAGCATTGCTGATGTGATAAAGGGTGAAGTTAGAATGGAGGGGCCTCATCTATATGTGAATGATATTTATATCATGAACATAGGACTTAAGAGCAATCAAGAACAGATTTTACAGCATGGAATGGGGATTATTATTAAGCCGAAAAATAAAAATAGTGTGGTTACTTTAGCTAATTTAGGACAGAGACAAGCGATTATTCATAATCTATCCACCATTTTGGGAGTGTATCGTGATTCTGGAGAGCCTGCATTAGTCCCTTTATCAAAAAGGGATTTGAAGGATGGAAGGCTTGGGGTGTTCTTCCTTCCTCAAGAAAAAGATAGTTTAAAAGCAATAAAGGTAGTTAATCTTGTTCCAGTATTAGAAAATGCGATAAGGCTTCCATCAAAATCTGACGCGAATGAACGAGGTGTATAATGGGAACTACAATTGAAAAATATATTTTAGCTATAATTACAAAGGAAAAAGAACAAGTAAGAGGGGGAGGAGCCCCTGTTTTTATTGCAACAAATGACGAAGAATTACAACGAACTGCATTTCTTTTGGAAAAGATTCTTGATGGGATTGCTCATGATTTAGAGAATGGTTCAATGATTATCGTAAAGCATTAATATCATTGGTAAGTCTTGCTTGTATTAGTAATTGGTTTATAATAGTATATTGAGATATTTTTTTTACGAAAGGTTGAATAAATTTATGGCAAAACCAGTAGTTGCAATTGTTGGAAGACCAAATGTAGGGAAATCCACCATTTTTAATCGTTTAGCAGGAAAGAGAATTTCAATTGTTGAAGATAAACCAGGTATAACTCGAGATCGGATATACAGTAAAGGAGAATGGCTAACTCATTCCTTTCATATCATTGATACGGGTGGAATCGAAATTGCTTCAGAAGATAAGATTCTTGTACAGATGAAGCATCAAGCAGAACTAGCAATAGACGAAGCCAATGTTATTATTTTTATGGCAGATGGTAAAGCTGGTGTTACAGAAGCGGACAAAGAGATTGCGCGTTTTTTGTTTAAAGCAAAAAAAACAGTTATTCTGGCTGTCAATAAAATTGATAACATTAAAATGGAGAATGACATTTATGAGTTTTATTCCTTAGGCTTAGGAGAGCCATATCCTATTTCTGGAGCACATGGAATTGGAATTGGTGATTTACTGGATGCCGTTGTCGCTCATTTTCCTCAAGAGAATGAGGAACCCTATGACGATGAAGTAATAAAGGTCTCGATTATTGGAAGACCAAATGTTGGGAAATCCTCTCTTGTTAATGCCATTTTAGGAGAAGAACGAGTGATTGTGAGTGATGTAGCAGGTACAACGAGAGATGCAATTGATACTTTATTCTCTACGAATGATCAGGATTATGTACTAATTGATACTGCAGGTATGAGAAAACGTGGGAAGGTATATGAAACGACAGAAAAGTATAGTGTGTTAAGAGCATTAAAGGCAATTGATGATTCAGATGTCATTCTTGTTGTCATTGATGGACATGCAGGGATAATTGAACAGGATAAAAAAATTGCAGGCTACGCACATGAAGCGGGGAAGGCAGCTATTTTTGTCGTGAACAAATGGGATGTTGTAGAAAAAGACGACAAAACAATGCATCAGTTTCACAATAAGATACGGGATGAATTTTTATTTATGCCCTATGCTCCGATTCTTTTTGTTTCAGCAAAAACAAAAAGAAGAGTTCAGCAGATTCTTCCAAAGGTGAATGAGGTAGCCGAATCTCATGCAATGCGAGTGCAGACCTCTGCATTAAATGATGTGGTATTTGATGCGATTGCAGTGAATCCTCCACCTTCTGATAAAGGTAAAAGATTAAAGATAAAATATACAACACAGGTAGCTGTAAAACCGCCAACCTTTGTTGTGTTTGTTAATGATCCAGAATTGATGCATTTTTCCTATGAAAGATTTTTAGATAATAAGATTAGAGAAGCTTTTGAATTTACTGGTACCCCTATAAGAATCATCACACGAAAAAAAGATGAAATTTAAAAGGAGGGCACAGCAAATGGGAGAACAATCTGTAGCAGTTATTGGTGCGGGAAGCTGGGGAACTGCTCTTTCAATGGTACTAGCTGATAATGGTTATCATGTAGACTTATTTACGAATAGAGAAGTCCAAAAAGAAGAAATAAATAAAGAAAAAACGAATAAAAAATACTTGCCTGACATTCATTTACCTAAATCCATAACAGCACATACGAATATAGAAGAGGTTATAAAGAATAAAAAAATTATCCTACTAGTTGTTCCATCCCATGCAATGCGCGAGACAGTAAAAAAAATAAAGCCGTACA
>JAENYW010000276.1 GCA_016841555.1 Tepidibacillus decaturensis | reverse complement strand
TAAGAAACGCTTCTATGGTATTATTTTAATAAAAAAAATTAATCTTTTTTCTGTGAAAATATGTATATATAGGGAGTTGGATCTTTTTTTATTATTGAGAGGAGAATGTCTCTATGATTGGTATGTTAAAAAAAATAATTGGAGATACCAACGAAAGCGAAATAAAAAAATTAGGTAAAGTGCTTGATCAAGTAAATCAATTAGAGAGCCAAATAATTACTCTTTCAGATAATCAATTAAAAAACAAAACAGAAGAGTTTAAACAGCGTTATGAAAAAGGGGAAACATTGGATGAACTTTTACCCGAGGCATTCGCAGTAGTAAGAGAATCAGCAAAGCGTGTACTTAACATGCGTCATTTTGATGTTCAAATTATTGGTGGTATTGTCCTTCATCAGGGAAGAATTTCTGAAATGAAAACAGGAGAAGGGAAAACCTTAGTAGCAACTTTAGCAGCTTATTTGAATGCCTTAACTGGAAAAGGCGTTCATATTATAACCGTTAATGAATACTTGGCTGAACGTGATAGAATGCAGATGGGACAAGTGTTTGAATTTCTTGGGCTTACTGTAGGATTAAATATTCACGATTTAAGTAGTGCAGAAAAAAGGGAAGCCTATGCTGCTGACATAACATATGGAACGAATAATGAATTTGGCTTTGATTATTTGCGTGATAATATGGCGCTATATAAGGAGCAAAAGGTACAACGCCCTCTTCATTATTCCATTATAGATGAAGTGGATAGTATTTTAATTGATGAAGCAAGAACGCCTTTAATCATTTCAGGACAAGCTGCAAAATCGACAGATTTATATTATGCGGCAGCTCATTTTGTAAAACGATTAAAGGATACAGACGATTATGTAATGGATGAAAAGTCAAATACGGTTACGCTAACAGAAAAGGGAGTAGAGAATGCTGAGGTAACCTTTCATGTAGATAACCTTTATGATGCAAATCATATGACATTAAACCATCATGTTCATCAAGCGTTAAAAGCAAAGGCGCTAATGAAAAGAGATCGAGATTACGTTATCCAAGATGGAGAAGTTATTATTGTAGACGATTTTACTGGAAGATTAATGCATGGTCGTCGATATAGTGATGGCTTACATCAAAGCATCGAAGCAAAAGAAGGATTAAAAGTACAAAACGAAAGCATGACTCTAGCAACCATTACATTACAAAACTTTTTCCGTATGTACCAAAAGCTTGCTGGAATGACTGGTACTGCAAAAACAGAGGAAGAAGAGTTCCGAAAAATTTATGGGTTAGATGTAGTGGTGATCCCTACAAATATGCCAATGATTCGTGAAGATATGCCTGATGTCATCTATAAATCGGAAGCTGCTAAATATAACTCTGTTGTAAATGATATTGTAAAACGATATGAAAAGAAGCAGCCTATGCTGGTAGGAACAGTATCAATAGAAAAATCAGAACTATTATCTGAACTACTAAAAAGAAAGGGTATTCCGCACAATGTGTTGAATGCAAAATTTCATGCGCAAGAGGCTGAAATAGTCGCACAGGCTGGTCAAAAAGGAATGGTTACCATTGCAACTAATATGGCTGGTCGTGGTACGGATATCGTTTTAGGAGAAGGGATTACTGAAGTAGGTGGACTCCATATCTTTGGTACGGAACGACATGAAAGTAGACGTATTGATAATCAGCTTAGAGGTCGTTCTGGTCGTCAAGGTGATCCAGGTTCAACGCAATTTTATTTATCTCTTGAAGATGATTTGATGCGAAAGTTCGGTTCAGATCAAATCATGGGTATGATGGATAAGTTGGGAATGCAGGAGGATCAACCGATAGAAAGTAAAATGATATCTAGAGCGATTGAGCAAGCGCAGAAACGAGTAGAAGGACACAACTTTGATATTCGACGTCACGTACTCCAATATGATGATGTAATGAATCAACAGCGTGAAATTATTTATGGTCAGCGTAGTGAAGTATTGGAAAACGATAATTTGCGTGAAGTCATATTTAATATGATAATGAACTATGCGGATAGACTGATTAAAATCTATTGTCCAACGGAAATAGTTCCTGAGGAATGGGATTTAGAGGCGTTGATTCGACAAGCAAATGCTACCTTTTTACAGGAAGGCAGTATAACAGAAAAAATGATCTGGGGAAAAGAGCCTGAAGAGATCATAGAGATATTCCACCAAACAATGATAAAACAATATAATGAACGAGAAGAACAGCTTGGTGAGAATATGCGAGAGTTTGAAAAGGTAGTACTTCTTCGTTCAGTAGATAGTAAATGGATGGATCACATCGATGCAATGGATCAGTTAAGACAGGGAATCCATCTTCGTGGCTACGGACAAACCGATCCATTAAGAGAATACCAAATGGAAGGCTTTGAAATGTTTCAAGGAATGATTCAAACAATTGAAGAAGAGGTTGCAACCTATATTATGAAGGCTCAGATTCAAAACAACCTAGAGAGAGAAGCGGTAGCTGTAGGTCAAGCTGTAAATCAAAAGCAGGGTGAAGAAAAGAAGAAGCAGCCTTTTAAATTAGAGGGAAAGAAAATAGGGAGAAATGATCCTTGTCCATGCGGAAGCGGGAAAAAATATAAGCATTGTTGTGGAAGGGAACAATAAAATCTTCATTATGACAGCTTGTAAAGAAAGTCCTAGATTGAGGTCGAAGAAAAACGTCACGTCCTGTGACTCTTCGACACTTGAACGTCCTGTACTTCGGAACAACGCAGAGATAGGGCGTTATCTACAAGAAAACTCGCCAACTGGCGAGTTTTCTTTCTAGTATTGGAACAAGATGAAAACTATGTTATGATGTTAGTTGAATTTCTCTTAAGAAAGGTGATTGGAATGTTATCTGAAAGTGATTTAAAGCAGGAGCTTGAAAAGATGATTAAAAGATTGGCGGAAATCAGGGGGTCCCTTTGACTTAGATGGAAAAAAAGAACGGGTAAGTGAACTAGAAAAGGACATGCTAGAACCTGATTTTTGGAATAACCAAGATGCTGCTCAAAAAGTGATGAGCGAAGTGAAGCAATTAAAGGAACTGATCGAACAGATCACTTATTTGAATCAGCAATATGAAGATTTAGAAGTAATGATGGAGCTAGCTAGTGAAGAAAATGATGAAGAGATGCTTAAAGAGATAGATAAAGGGACTAAGAGGTTAAGGAAAGAATTATCAGATTTTGAATTACAGCTTTTATTAAGTGGTCCATACGATAAAAATAGTGCTATTTTAGAAATCCACCCTGGTGCTGGGGGGACTGAGTCGCAGGATTGGGCAGAAATGCTTTTACGGATGTATACCCGTTGGGCTGAAGAACGTGACTATAAAGTAGAAATATTGGATTATCTTGCAGGAGATGAAGCAGGCGTAAAAAGTGTAACCTTATTAATCAAGGGATATAATGCTTTTGGATATTTAAGTGCCGAAAAAGGAGTGCATCGATTAGTTAGAATATCACCCTTTGATGCCTCAGGAAGAAGACATACCTCCTTTAGCTCCGTTAATGTTATGCCAGAATTAGATGATGATATTGATATCGAGATACGAACGGAGGATTTAAAAATAGATACCTATCGTTCAAGTGGAGCTGGTGGACAGCACGTCAATACAACGGACTCTGCTGTACGAATAACCCACCTCCCCACCAATGTAGTGGTAACCTGCCAGTCAGAGCGGTCACAAATAAAAAATCGTGAAAAAGCGATGAAAGTCCTAAAGGCGAGATTATATGAAAAGCAAGTGGAAGAACAAGAGAAAGAAATAGCAGCATTACGTGGAGAGCAGAAGGAAATAGGTTGGGGTAGTCAAATTCGTTCCTATGTGTTTCATCCTTATTCAATGGTAAAGGATCACCGTACTTCAGTAGAAGTCGGCAATGTGAACGCAGTAATGGATGGAGAGTTAGATTCCTTTATT
>JAENYW010000275.1 GCA_016841555.1 Tepidibacillus decaturensis | reverse complement strand
TATTCATACAACAATCATGTCGTCAGCCCTTAGAAACACTAAAATATCCCCCAAACAATCAGTCTGGGGGAATATATTTATTTGCGTTGAAACAATACTATTTTCTATCTTCCGAACCAAAACAAATGTTTACTCTCCTTTTAGTGTTATAACCCCTAATTCAGGCCTATTAAATACTCTTAAATTAATAGGATAATTCCCTAAACCTCTACTTACAATCATAGTAGATTGACCGTCTCTGTATACTCCACCGTCATATTCCGGGAAAAAACCTCCATCTGATGCTATTAATCCGCCTATGAAAGGCAATCTAATCATTCCTCCATGTGTATCTCCTGAAAAAATTAAATCTGCACCCCAATCGACATACTGATTGAAATAATGTGGTCTATGGGCTAATAAAATACTTACTTCTTCTTCGTAAGCTTTTCCCAATCTACTATCTATTTTAAGATTTCCACTTAATTTATCTTTTAATCCATATATATTAATTGAGTTTTCATTATGATTTAATTGAACCTTTTCATCATTTAGAACAATAACACCTAAATCTTCAAGACGTTTCTCATAAGCTTTTTTAGTTCCTTCTTTCCTATACTTATTTTCATCTTCATAGTATTTGCCTTATTCATGTTCACCTGTTACATAGTATATTGGATATTTTCCCTTTAGTTCTCTTACAAGTGTTATCAATACTTTTCCATCATCTTCAGGTGAATTAGTTCTCATATCTCCGGTCATCACTATAATATTAGGCTGAAGCTTATTAATTTTCTTTATAAGTTTGTTGTTATTATTTCCAAATGATTTACTATGCAAATCCGATAAATGTAATATTTTAAAATTATGAAAGGTTTGAGGTAGATTATTTATAAATATATTTTCTTTGCTTATTGAAATCCAATTTAGTTGAGTATATAGAAATAAAGAAATTGATAACACAACTAATAAAAATACTAGAAACTTTTTTCCGATTCGTTTAGTCATAATTTCTCCTTTCTTTCATTTAGATTATACGATTATAGCGAAACTATTTGATATTATTATAAACTTATATCAACATAATTAAAATCCTAACTATCAATATAAGCATTCGGTCTAACCTATTTCCACTCAAAGGTTATCACTTTTTCGCAAACATTATACTGTGGCAAATGAAATGTCCCCTCTCGCCACACTCCTTTGTCACACTTTTGTAACATTTTATCATAGCTAATTGATTGACAAAAATATCTAAATGTTATATAGTTAGTTACATAAGTAATTAACCGTTTAAGTATGTAAGCAAAGAAAGTGATTTAGGAGGTGATATCTTTGTTTTTAGATTTTAATAGTGAAAAGCCTATCTATCTCCAATTAGCTGAGGCGATTGAAGATTCTATTTTACAGGATATATTTAAGGAGGAAACACAGATTCCTTCTACCACAGAAATGTCTGTAAGCTTAAAAATTAATCCTGCCACAGCAGGAAAGGGAATGAACCTGCTAGTCGATGAAGGTGTGATCTATAAAAGGCGTGGAGTAGGAATGTTCGTGAGTAGAGGGGCAAAGAAGATGATTATTCGTAAAAGAAAAAAAGACTTTTATGATACGTATATCCTTGCATTACTAGATGAAGCCTCAAAGCTGGATATTTCAAAGGAGGAAGTAATCACGATGATTGAAAGGGGTAAAAAAGAATGAGTACAATTACTATTGAAGAGTTAACAATGGATTACGAGAAAAATCGAGCACTTGTTCATATTACGCTTACAATAGAACCTAACAAAATTTACGGACTTTTGGGGAGAAACGGAGCAGGGAAAACAACTCTTTTAAATCTACTGACCAATCGAATTTTCCCTACGAGTGGAGAAATCAAGATAGATGGAAAAAATGTGATTGAAAATGAGCAAGCCCTAAGTCAGATTTATTACATGATGGAAGCAAACTACTTTCCTGAAAGCCTTAAGGTGAAGGATGTATTTCGGTGGACAAAGGAATTTTATCCGTTATTTGACACAGCCTATGCCAATGAACTAGCGAATAAATTCAATCTAAATATTCAGAAGAAAATAAAAAGCCTATCAACAGGTTATCATTCCATATTTAAAGCGATTCTCGCCTTAGCTTCTAATGCCAAGATTCTTATATTTGATGAGCCTGTTTTGGGGCTTGATGCTTACCATCGAGATTTATTTTACAAGGAACTAATTGTAGTCTATAGCGAAAACCCTAAAACCATTATTATTTCTACCCATTTAATAGAAGAGATAGCTGATGTGTTAGAAGAGGTAATTGTCATTCATGAAGGTAGAATCATCGCTAATCATTCAGTAGAGGAGCTTTTAGCTTCTGCCTATCAGGTATCTGGTGAGGCTGAAAAGGTTGATCAGTATATGATAGGTAAACAGGCTGCTGGTCAAAAAATGATGGGTAAGTATAAAATGGTTACCGTACTTAAAAAGATAAGTAAAGAAAATGAAGAGGTTGCCAGTGAGCTTGGTTTAAGCTTTTCTAAACCTGAATTACAGGAACTATTTATTCATATGACAAATGGTCAGGAGGTATAGGAGATGAGTAATGCTTTAAAGGTGACAAAATATCTGTATCGGGATTTAAGAACTTCAATAACAGTCTTTTTTTCTGTCATGATTGCTATCGTAACACTTCCTATTTTTATCGCTTATCAATTTAATACCAACGAAGGTGAGGTAAATGTTAGCGGACTTGGAGCAACAATAGCAGTCTATATTTTTATCATGGGATTAAATATCTTTAAATCCAATTTTAAGTTTATGCAGATGAATAATATAACACGTTCCTCCTTTTATTTCGGCAGCTTAATTGCTTTGATTTCTCTAGCCTTATTCTTAGCAATAATAGATGCTCTATTAAATAAATATATGAAGCTATTTATGTCCTATCAAGGTTTATTTGAACAAATCTACCCAAAGAATCTTTTCATCGCTGATGTCTTTTGGTCCTTCTCCTTATTCACTATGGCGGTAAGCTTGGGTTGGCTTATTACGATGCTTTATTATAGAAGTAATAAGCTGACGAAAATTGTTATCTCTATAGCTCCAGTGCTTCTACTAGCTTTAGCCGGTTCATTAAATAATTGGACGAATGGAAGCTTTGGAGAAAACATCTGGAATTTGTTTAGTATCTTGCTAGGGCTTGAACAAGCTAATTCCTATATGGCTGTGCTAAGCTTTTCCATCACTGCTCTCATTTTCTTTGCACTAAGTTACCTTCTTATTCGTAAAAGTCCTTTGAAGAATTAGTGAACGCTTTCAGCTAGCTGAACATAGGGAATCAGATGGGGAGTCTACCCCCACCTGATTTATTTCCCGCTTATAGAAGCGGGGTCTTAACCCGATGAAAATCTTCTGATAAATAGGGGAAGAATTGAAGAATATAAGAAAACCTTGTATGATGATAAAATATCTAAACTACAGAATGCAGGTGAGTAAATGCTAACAACGAAAAAAGGGGAATGGATGGAGCTAACTATTAATAAGAAATTGGACGGTCGTTCCATAGAATATCTTTTAAAGGAGTTTTGGCAGGTACCTAAAGGCCTTTTACACCAATTTCGTATGGAAAAGGGGGTAAAGCTTAATGGAAGTGTACCTCCTTATTCAAAGGAGCTTCATCAAGGGGATGTGCTAGAAATTCATATCTTTCCAAGGGAAGATTACGGAGTATTACCAGATGATCTGGAGATTGCCATTCTCTATGAGGACGATCATCTTCTAATTGCTAACAAGCCTGCAGGAATTGATACCCATCCTAATGAAGCTGGTCAAAAAAATACATTGGCTAATGCTGTTGCTTACCATTTCCTTGTAGAGGGAATTGAAGCTAAGGTAAGACATATTCATCGTTTGGATAAGGATACAACAGGAGCTGTTATTTTTGCGAAACATGCCTTAGCGGGAGCTATCATGGATCGACTAT
>JAENYW010000274.1 GCA_016841555.1 Tepidibacillus decaturensis | reverse complement strand
ATGATTTGTTTTGTGTTCCATATTCATCTCTCCGATGTAAAAACATGCTATTTACTATTCCCAAAAGAACATAAATAATGCTGGGTAAAGGAAAAATTGGATTCCTTGTGATGTATTGCTATGTGTAAGACTTTTCTTAACTACAAATAATAATACTTGTAATTCAATTATTCCAATCAAGAAAGGGAGCGTGCTGATTGTATAATAATTATGTGGAAAACGGAGTTATTTTAAGACCGAACGTTGTTGCTGAAGGAGATAACGCTACAGTCGTTTACAAAGGAATCCTGTATAATGATGGCGCAGATACAGTGTATATGCACTGTGGATACGGGGATATTTGGGAAGGTACTAACGATGTTCCGATGACGAAGACAAGTGAAGGATTTAAAACAACAATCCCTGTTACTCAATATAAGCAATTAAATTGTGTCTTTAAAGATAGCGCCGGCAACTGGGATAATAATTCAGGCACTAATTATTCCTTCCAAGTACAAGCAAGATAATAATTGAATAAAATCACTCCTAAGGGTGATTTTATTCAGAAGTGAGAAGTGAGAAGTTGGACTTGAAGAAATCGATGAAATATCGATTTCAATTAAAGTAAAACAGAGTTGGGGTTCCCCAACTCTGTTTTACTGACAAGAAACTCATCATCTAACAGCTTGTAAAGAAAGTCCTAGATCAAGGTCGACGAAAATCATCACGTCCTGTGATTCGTCGACATTTGTACGTCCTGTACTTCAGCGCGACGACAGCTAGGAATCGCAGCGTATACAGAGATACGTAAGAGTCCTAGATGGAGAAGCAACGAAGAGATAGGGCTTTATCTACAAGCTGACAGAGTTGGGGTTCCCCAACTCTGTTTATTATTTTAGCTCTACAACGGTTACACCAGAACCACCTTCACCAAATTGTCCTATTCTTGTTTTATTGACATGTGGATGTTTCTTTAAGAAATCCTGTAATCCTGTTCTCAATGCTCCTGTACCTTTTCCATGAATAATGGATACCTGTTTAAACCCTTCCATAAAAGCTTCATCTAAATATCGATCTATTTCCATAATAGCATCGTCAACAGTACTTCCTCTAACATCT
Organism: Tepidibacillus decaturensis; assembly: GCA_016841555.1. Classification (GTDB taxonomy): domain Bacteria; phylum Bacillota; class Bacilli; order Tepidibacillales; family Tepidibacillaceae; genus JAENYW01. Next base: position 2,845 of record JAENYW010000274.1, on the reverse strand, counting down.
ACTTCAGACTTTGCGGTAGAGGTTCTTTTTACTCCAATTATTTGTATTTCTTTCGTCTGCTTTTTCTTATCAACGACTAATTCAAGATCAGAGCTTTCAATTTTCATTTTGATAATTCCTATTTGCACAAGAAATTCTTTATCATTAATTTTTTCTAATATAATACCCTTTTGACCATAGCTGATAACCTTTACTTCATCTCCAACTTCCATTTTTTGATTACTTTTAACTTTTTTCGATTTTATATTCATTTCTGGAATAGCTTTGTCAAGATTCTTTTTCATCTCAATGAAACGGTGCTCTTTTATTCCCGTCTTTTCTTCTTGTGCCAGCTTTCGTAATTCTGCAATAATTTCCTCTACTTCTTTTTTTGCTTTACTAACAATCCGTTCTGCATGTTCCTTTGCATCCTCTAAATAGGTAACTCTTTGCTGTTCTAGCTTAGTTTTTTCTCCTTCTAATTCTTGCTTTAAAGCTTCAACCTCCTTACGGAGCTTCTCTGCCACTATCCGATCCTGCTCTGCCGTTCGTCGATTTTTTTCTAAGGACGCAATCATCGATTCAACTTGAAGGTTATCTTCACTAATTTGTCCTTTTGCAAATGTAATAATATCCTCTGTCAGCCCCAATCTTTTTGCTATAGCAAACGCATTACTTCTTCCTGGAACGCCAATTAATAAGCGATAGGTTGGACGTAAGGTTTGAACATCAAACTCTACACTTGCGTTGATTACATCCTTGCGATTATATGCATAAGCTTTCAATTCACTGTAATGGGTTGTTGCAACTACCTTTGCTTTTATTGCTCTAATTTTTTCAAGAATAGCTATTGCTAATGCTGCTCCTTCCGTTGGATCCGTTCCTGCACCTAATTCATCTAATAAAATGAGACTGTTTTGATCCATTTGTTCTAAAATCCTTACAATATTGGTTAGATGACTTGAAAAAGTACTAAGACTTTGCTCAATACTTTGTTCATCACCAATATCAGCATATACGGAAGAAAATACAGCAATTTCACTTTCTTCTTCTGCAGGAATATGTAACCCTGCCATCGCCATTAATGTTAAAATTCCTATTGTCTTTAAGGTTACTGTTTTCCCTCCTGTATTAGGACCTGTAATAACAATGGAGGAAAAATCTTTTCCTAACATAATGTCGTTAGGCACAACATCATCAGACGGAATAAGTGGATGTCTTGCTTTTTTTAAATGTAAATAGCCATCTTTGTTTATTTTAGGTTGAACAGATTTCATTTCTTTCGCTAATTCTGCCTTTGCTTGAATAAAATCTAAAGCAGCCAAATGTTCTATATTGGTAAATAATGCATCATGCTCCACACGGACTTCATCACTTAACTGTCTTAATATGCGCTCTATTTCTTTTTCTTCCTTTATCTGCTGTTCTTTCAATTGATTATTAATTTGCACCAGTGCTTCTGGCTCCATAAATACAGTAGCACCTGAAGCGGATTGATCATGTACCATTCCACCAAAAGCTGAACGATATTCCTGTTTTACAGGCATAACATACCTACCATTTCGTAGCGTTACAATTGATTCCTGTAACATTTTTTGAATATTGCTATTTCGTAATATGTTATCGAGCTTCTCTTTTATTCTTCCTTCTAATGTTCTAATTTGAATACGTACTTTTCGTAATTCAGCACTAGCAGAATCAATAATATCACCATATTCGTTTATACAGGCAAGAATAGATTTTTCTAATTGTGTAAGCCCTCTGATCATCTCCGCATGGGAAAATAAAATAGGCACAGGATGCTCCTCATGTAAAACATTGATAAAGCGTTTGGTTTTTTTTCCTGCATAAATAGTAGTAACAATATTAAGCAGCTGCTCTGCTGTTAAATCACCACCAATTTTCACTCTTTGTAATGAGGGTCGAATATCGCGAATACCACCAATCGGAATACCACCCTTTAAACGAATTGTATCCAATCCCTCTTTTGTTTCATCTTGTAAATATATAACACGATCCAGATCATTTGTTGGCTTTAAACGCTGAACCAATTCTTTACCTACTAACGACGAAGCTTTTTTGTCTAAAAGATCTATTATTTTAGGGAATTCCAAAATTTTTAATCCCCGTGTATCCACAAAAAGTCCTCCTTTAATAAAAATTCCTCCATTATTATACCATTTTCAGACATAAAATCACGCACTATAGGGAAATATTAATTGGGAATGGTCTATACCATTGAAAATTTAAAAAAGAAAGTGGAGGTTGTTTATTTTGACAATATTAAGACATGCTATTCGTTTTGTAGTAGCAGCACTCGTCCTTATGTTTGTTGGAATGGTAGTACCTAATTTTGCTGTTTATGGTTTTTGGAATGCTCTTCTTGCAGCCTTAGTGATTGCGGTATTAGGTTGGGTCATTGAATCCCTTTTTGGAGAAAAAGTTTCTCCATACAATAGAGGAATTGTTGGCTTTTTAGTTAGTGCGGTCGTCATTTATGTCACACAATTTGTTATAGCAGGCATTAGCATGACTATATTAGGTGCTTTACTTGCTGCCTTGGTTATTGGTGTTATTGATTTATTTGTACCAGTTAAAGCTAATTTTGCTGGTAGAAATGAAAGAGGCTAGATAAAAATAAAATGAGGTGAATCAAAATGACAGTTGGAACTCAATTACAACAAGCTATTTCGAGTGCCCAAAGCGTAGCTGCAAGCTTAAGAAGCTTTTCTCTAGAAACACAAGATCAGCAAGCAAAGCAAATGTATAGCTCATTATCTCAAAATATGGATAACATTGTCTCTCAATTGCAAGCACGTTTTAATTATGTTTCTACGGAAGAACCACAATATAAACAGTAGTAATA
>JAENYW010000273.1 GCA_016841555.1 Tepidibacillus decaturensis | reverse complement strand
GTTATGAACCGGAGTTGACACCTGTGATAAGTCCACATCATGATTCAACAGACGACTGTACCATTTGACGGATTCCTCTAAATTGCTGACATGGATAAAAATTGTGTTAATCTTGTTTCTGATTGGGCTATTCACGTTTATCTCTCCTTGTATAATTAGTTGCTCCTCGATTGTGAGCCTACATATATACAACGGATGGATCCTTCAAAATCTTACATATCTTTTTAGAAAATATGGTAAAAATATTCTGCATTTAAATTTACCTTTAATTCTTTAGCGGCCAATTTCATAAAATCCCAGGAAAAACAATAAAATTTCCAGTAGGTAATCCTATCATCATCAGTTTCTATATAATGAACATTATTTAAGTAAAGTTGACCATCTTGTTTCTTTTCTAATTCAATAAGGACCGGTCGACCCCATAGCACTATGTAATCTGAAACAATAATATTTTGTTTTTGAACAACCTCGTGCCAATCCTTTAATGAGTTGTTTTTTGTTTCCTCAGCTCCTAATTCTATACCGGAGTGGATAATGTCAGTAACAATATTTGCGTCCAAAATGGATGATATCAATTGTGGGTCCTTCCTTCTAAATCCCTCCAGCAAAATTTCAATTGTTTTATTAATCTCGATATCCTTCTTGTTCGGATTCTTTTTTGGTACTCCTTCTTTCTTTCGGTTCCGCAGCTTCTCTCGCGCCCTGCTTAAGTTTGTGTGGACCGCTCCTTCAGTTGTCCCAATTATTTCTGCAACTTCATTCCCCGTATATTTAAAAACATCGGATAAAATTAGAACGACATGTTGCATCGTACTAAGATTCGTCACTAAAAAATCTAAGTTTTCGAGGAGGTGAAAATCGTCATCAAAAGGAATATTAATTAATTGCTCATTGTTATCAGAAAAATTTATATGTTTGTCCTTTCTTTTTTGATCAATAAATAAATTTGTCGCGATTTTAAACAAATAAGATTTCGTCTTTACTGGGTGATGCAATTTTGCGATTACTGAAAAGGACTTCAATAGAGTATCTTGAACTAAATCTTCTGTATCCCAAGGAGAGCGAGTCAGACTATAACAGTATCTCCACAAATCCGTCCGATAAGGTTCAATTTTTTCTTTGAAATCCCTTTCTAAACTTCTTAAACTATTGCTTAAATTATTGAGATTATCTATTGTCACTTTCCCACCAACTTTGTATAGGTAAATCATCTTTTATTCAAGAACGGATTCAACAAAAAGTGCAAAATCCTTTTTGGTTCCTCTCACCAACTACATCAAAGATATTAAACTACTAAAAGACACGCCTGGTTGTTACTATCTATTTTTTATGAACGAATCTTTCTAGATCTCCGTCTGCTTCTGTTGATTATTTTCCCAGTCCTTTGCAAGCATTCCGTAAACCATGAGGTCAACATAATGGTCATATAACCACTCAGCTTGTCGAAGACAACCTTCGTTCACAAATCCTAATCTTTCGGGAATTGACCTGCTCTTCTTGTTTTCCACAGCAGCACGAATGTCAACTTTGTTAAGCCCCAATTCATTAAACGCAAAGTCCGTCAACGCTTTCGCCACCCTTGTCATAATTCCATTGCCTTGATAATCTTTACCTAACCAATAACCGATATAAGCTATTTTATTATTCCAATCAATTTCGTTATAACTAGCCGTACCAACTATTTCTCCTTTAAAAACAATGAAGGTGGTCATACTCTTATTTTCGGAGTGATTTTTTATGCAAAATGTAATAAATTCTTTTGTATCTTCAACGCTTGTTGTCATATCTAACCAGGGCAGCCATTCCCGGAGATATTCCCTGGAGTTGTCAGTAAGCTCAAAAACCCTTTCTGCATCTTTCAACTCTGCTAGCTTAAGTGAAATTTCTTCATCAATTTTATATTCAGACATTTTTCTCCCCCTTAAAGACTAACAATTAGTTTTCTATAAATTTAATACAAACACTTTTGCCAATTTGCCGAAGAAATGTTTTTAGTTAGTCCTAACCTTTAAATTATCTCCAGATTCCTGATAACCTTCAAATATAAGGTATCCTTATAAGCTATCTCTAAGCTGGCGTTGTAATAATTCCAGGTCTCTTCATTGTTTGTATATATTTCAATCGTTTTTAATACTTCACTAAACAACTTTTTAGCTTCATCAATTGTTGGTTCTTCTTCAATCAAGAGTCGAAACTTTACTGTTTTACCATCAAAAGCTCCTACACAATCAGAAGAATCATTGACAGGAAGAACTCCTGCGAAACTATTAGTTGTAAATTTAATCTTATTAATGATTGTTTCAGGATGCAACAAACCATCTGAGCAAGATATAGGGGAAGCTGTTTGGAAAGCAGAAGATTATTTTAAGAAGTCCAAAGAGATTCCTCAACATACTTAGTTTAATTAAATCCTCCAACCCTTTAGTTCAGATGCAAAACTATTTAATTAATTTAAAATACACTAATCGTATCACCAAAAAGCCAATCTGCAATCCAATGACCATACTGAAAAGAAGCCTCAAGATTCCGCCGCCAAGACCATAATTAAGGTACATACCGTCTGGGAACAAGAATAGTGACACTAAAATAGAGGATATTAAAGATGAAATAACTAGATATATTATTAGACCCATTGATATTTTATATAGGGAAACGACAGTTTTGTATTTGCTTACTAAATAAAATGCAGTACCTACAAATATTGTTATGAAAAGAATCAAGAGCATTATTCCAATTGTCATTCCTCCGGTAACTTCTGAAAAGAGTTTGAAAAAAGCCATTTTTATTTCACCTCCCAAAAATGTCCGATATTTACTGCCTTTTTTAGCGGTCTAAAGTAATGTAAATCATTCCTCGGAAACTAAATTTGATTGCTTTAATGAAACCCTTCTTCATCCAGGTACCTCAATCCCTTCTCCAACTATTCAGCGCTGTTACCAGAATGTTTCTCTCCTGGCTTTATCGATTACATCTTTAATGAATGATCCTTTTTGCTGGGTGTATGCCTGTAGGTCATGTGTGTATTTTTTAGCAAGTTCACTTTTTAACTTTGCGTATTCTTCAGCCTTACAAGGGTGTTTCCTAAAATAATCACGAAACAATAATTTTTCAATCCAATCATTACTGTTCATTTCACAAATATGCAAATGATATGTTCCCCTGCCCCATGATCCTTTTCTGAAGAACCTTCTGTCTGTTAACTCTGGTTTAGGAACACGCACAAATCCAATCTCATTTAAAGGAGAAACCAAAGCCGATACCCTGCTTAAATCCTTTACTCCTGCCATCATGTCAATGATCGGTTTAGCTTTTAATCCCTATATAGCTGTGCTACCAATGTGTTCAATCACAAATATTTGATCACCAACAGCATCGACGATTCTCTTTCTTTCATCTTCAAACTGGCTTATCCATTCTGGGTTATAATCAATCAACTTCACCATTGGTTTTTCCATTGCTTCTCCATTGCTAGATGTTATTTTCTACACAAATTAAAAAGAAAACACCATAGTGGAATAATAAAAGGCTGTCAGACAGCCTCATTATCTGCTTTAATATTTAATTTCCTTAATGCTTCACTGATTGCCCAGCTTTGGTGTTCATGGAATAGTTTTTCTTTTGCCTCGTATATTTCTACCCATTTTAGTGTGAGGTCTTTTTCGATCGGTTCACATATTTGCTTACCAATGGAGCATTGATAGAAATGTCCTTCATTTAGATAATTTTTGTACTCATTAGTGGAATAAAAATATCTTCGGGCACTTCCTATAAAAGGACCGATTTCAAGATCCGTTCCCATTTCTTCTAAGGCTTCTCTTTTCAAACACTCGTAATGCGTCTCATTATTTTCTATTCCGCCACCCGGAAGAAAATAGTAGCCATCAATAGTTTCAATAATGGCAATCTTATTTTTCTGAGGATTGAAAATTAAACCATAAACAGCTGGCCTCCATGTATATTCTTTGTCTTCTTCTT
>JAENYW010000272.1 GCA_016841555.1 Tepidibacillus decaturensis | reverse complement strand
ATAATGTTTTACTTTTGTTGAATAATAAAGACTCTGGACTGTTTAAATATTTAGGATTTCCTTCTCCAAAAACTCTACCTCCAAAAGCTATAATTCTTCCTTGGCCATCAAAAATAGGAAACATTATTCGATTTCGAAAACGATCGTATGTTTTACCATCCTCCGTTTGTATAATTAATCCAGCCTCTTCTAATAGCTCTGATGAAAAATCTCTTTTTGTAAGAAAATTTTTCAATGTATCCCATGCTGGAGAAGAATAACCTATTTGAAATGTTTCAATAAGCTCCCTTGTAAATCCTCTTTTCAACAAATACTGAAATGCTTGTTGACCATGCTCTGTTTCTAATAATAAATAATGATAAAGCTTACTTGCTAAATCATAGGCTTGTCTCATTTGGTCCTTTTTTTGAGCCTGAGGATCCTTATGGTTATTTAATTCGAATTGTGGTACATAAATTCCTGCTTCATTTGCTAAATGCTGTACCGCTTCGTGAAAGGTTAATCCTTCCATATCCATGATAAATTTAATAACATCTCCACTAGCACCACAGCCAAAACAGTGAAAAATTTGCTTTTCTGGTGATACGGAAAAGGACGGAGATTTTTCTGAATGAAAAGGACACAGTCCAAAAAAATTCCTTCCACTTTTTTTTAAAGAAACATATTGGCCAACAACATCCACTATATCAAAGTGACTTCTTATTTTTTCTAATATGTCATCAGAAATCCATTTGGATGTCATATGAACACCTGCAATTCCATTTCATAACATTCTCCATTATTTCTAAATTTCCTGCTAATCGGTAAAACTTTTTCGAAGATTTTCGACAAATTTTTTTCTTATCTCATTTGTAAATGGCTTAGGTCCTTTTGTTTTCCCACCACCTCGACGTACTTTTGCAGACATATATCGTTGCGCTAAAAAACCATCTAAATTTTTTTGGGTGTATGTTGTTCCTCGAAAGGATAACACATGTATTCCTGGTTTTAAGATCATGGAAGCTAAACCATAATCTCCAGTGATAACATGATCTCCTTCTTCTAAATAATTTGCTATGAAAAGATCTGCTGATTCTTTTGTACTATCAACATACAGAATCTTGGCACCCTGTATTTCACTCATATAATGAGCGTAGGATGCCACAAAGATGACTGGTATAGAAAATTCTTTAGCAACTTGTATTATTTCATCTTTTACCGGGCAAGAATCTGCATCAACAATTATTCTTTTCTTCATCTTACATCTCCTATAGAATTTAATATTCTACATCTAAATCAAAAATCCTTCTCGACAAAAAATGTAAAACTTTTTCGACAATTTGTCGAATAAAAAGATAGTGGTGAAAAAATAAGAGTCCTTCCTTTTGGAATGACTCAACTTATTTTAATATTCGCCATAATTTTTTGAATGATTGCCTTCACTAACCTTCTGAATCCGTTTTAATTCAGCTTCTTGTTTGATGGAACGTGACGAAAGCAATTCTAGCACATCCTGCTGACGGTCTTGAACCTCAGTAAAGTGTTTTACATCACTTTTTATCTCCGTTACATCTTCATTTAATCGTAGAAGGATGGTGATTACATCTTTTCTTTGATTTTCTTCAATCTTTGTAATTGAATCTTTGATTTCTATTAATTCTGCTTTAGTGGCCATTGTCCTCTTTATTTCTTCTAGTTCTGCTTTAGTGGCCATATTTTGTCTGATCTGCTTAAATTCTTCATCAGTTGCTTCTTTAAATTGTACCAACTCTTCTTTTGTTGCCATGGTTTGTTCAATATTATCTATTCTGTTATCCAGCCGATCAAGTCTACCAATAATTTGCATCAATAATTCTTCCATCAAATCACCTACCAATTTAAAAACGATTTAATATAGAATATTATATACTAGTTTTGTGATAAATTGGATAATTAATTTAGGCTTTTTTATATTTTAAACGTATATACTTTTCCTTTATGTTCTATTACCGTAATCCCGGACTTCTTATAAATTGGATCAGGATAGTGATCTAATATGGTAGTTATTAATTTTTTCACTTTCTTATTTCCAATACTGCCTGGATAATCATTAGCAGTTTCTATTATCGATAATAATACAGACAAACGCTTTTCCTTCGATAGACCAGAATGATATGTTATCATAATTCTGCTCCTCCTTTCAACTGTTCTTACACTATACGTAAAAAAATAATTCTTGCAACGGTACTTGCCATCTAAGCAAATAAAAGGGCTAGTGGAAAGAAAAAAAAGAGTCACCCTAAAAAGGATAACTCAAAGTGAGATATATTTATCTCAACAACTTTCATGTTTCCCAAATGAAACTACTTTATCATCTTTAAATTCAAACCATATGCCAATCTTATATGATCCATAGATCCAGTAGTCGTTTGTACTATCGGAAGAATTTGGAGTGCCATAAGCATTAATTACATCTTACTTTAAAGATCCTACTGTAATGCAATAAGCAAATTCCCCCTTACACTCACCACCGTTTCATTATTTACTTAAATTTATCTAATACTTTGCAGACCTGATTTCATAACTAACTGTCTAAGAAGTGGATGATACATAGCTGGGGATTTTAAATTTTTAATGAGTAAATTTAACTTAATATCCTTTATCCTTTGATTATATCTATCCAAAAATCCATCTATTCCCTCTTCCAGGCTCTGTGCTAAGTATAAAGAGCTTTTTAATGAATAACTAATTCCTTCTGCAGAGCTAGGGCTAATCGCTCCTGCTGCTTCACCGACTAAAGCTATACTATCCCTTCCCACGTAGAGCTGCGATAGCTTTCTAGGCCTATTAATATATGCCCCCTCTGTTTTTACTTTGTTATTAAAAACAAAACCTAGCTGTGTCAGTTTTTTCTTTAATAAATTATACTTATCCCACGTATTTTCTCTAGGTTTAAGGGCTGCTCCTAGTAATAAGTAATTGTCCTTTGGAATAACCCAAGAGTAAAAATCACTTATTTCTTCATCAAAGATTGCTGTGAAATAGGGCATATATTCATCACTTTCAAACCATTCCTGAATAGAAATGTACATTTCAGACATATTTATATCTTTCCTAATAGATTTCCTTATCTTTGAAAAGGCACCATCTGCACCTACAATAACTCTTGTTTTTGCAGATATTTCTTGTCCATTATAAAGATATCTAATTTCATATCCATCTGGTATTTCAATAAAGCTTTTGAAAATTGAATTAAACTTTTTATCAACTCCAGTCGGAACCATAGAAACTAGCCATCTATCAAACTTATTCCTATCCATATTAAAATAGAATCTCTGGTAGAGCCTTTCAAGATTATTCGTTAGATCAATGGTTCTTACAGCAAAAAGCTGCGGATTAACTAGAATATCTTTAGGTATCCCTAAACCCAACTTTGCAATCATTTTCTGAGCATCGGGGGCCAGTAATCCTCCGCAGGATTTGTTTGCAAGGTTTTTGGAATTCTCATTTTCTAAATCCCGTTTATCTATTAATAAAACCTTATATTTATCTCCAATCAATCGGGCAAGGTTAGATCCTGCTGGACCAGACCCTACTATGACAATATCATACATAAATCCACCTCAATTATTTATTTAGTTTCTATAATTGGTTCCTGATTAATAATACTTTCATACTTTAGCTAATCTCATCCGAATTAATAATTGAAATAAATGTCTCATTACTTTTTATCTTCTCTCAACTTCATTGTATCAAATTAATCAGTTTACAATTCATAATTCATTTTAAAGAATCATTAAATATCGACCTTATTTTTTAACTCTAATAGGATAAATTGGTTGGAATAATTAACCACCATAATTTTCCTGTTGGTATAACTTTTTCTTATCAGTGATGAACATTAGAGTACTCATCACAATAATCCAAATCTGTAATGAAAAGATATTAATTTTCTCTATTACCCCGATTATCGGGATTGCATTCGCTGCAACAGCTACGGATAATCCTCCGGAAAGGAAAATTAAGATTGCAGT